>DATNQK010000450.1:0-5818 GCA_036704065.1 Stenomitos sp. | reverse complement strand
GGTTTGGCACGGGTTTTGGCTTTAACTATCAGATCTGGAAAGGACTCCAAGCGATTGGCGAATATACGCCAGTCTGGGTTGGGGATAACAAAACAGGCGTTTGGAGCGCTGGTTTACGCTACCTAGATCCCAAACTAGGATTAGGCGTAGACATCTACGGCAGCAATGCAGCGGGGCTAAATTCGATAGGCACCCTGATCGGCCGACCGGATGCAAGTATTGGGTTTAATGTACACTGGCTGTTCGGTGGTCGTTAATTTGTGGAACTGGGAAGGTTATGAGGCATTGGATTCTGCCGCTATTACAGGGATACGCGAAACAGCGCACACAACAGTTCATTCGCAAAACCGCTGATCCCATCGCGGCGCAAGAACAGTTCCTCAAAACATTGCTGCAACATTATCGCGGCACTGCTTGGGGGCAGCGATATCGCATTGGCGAGCTCCGCTCTATTGATGCGTTTTGCAATCGCTTACCCATCACCCAGTACAAGGACTACGAAGATGACATTCGCCGAACGGTGGCGGGGGAGAAAAACTTGCTTTCCCCCGACCCCATTCGGTTTCTCACCGTTACGAGCGGTACCACAGGCAAGCGAAAACAAATTCCCGTCACACAGCGCTTTCAGAATGCACTGCAACGGGCCAATATTGCCAGCCTTGGGTTTGCTCTCCAAGAATTGCAATCGCGCAATGTACCCTTGGGCAAATCCCTCGTCACCAATTCTATTCAAACTGCTGGAAAAACTGAAACTGGCATCGACTACGGCCTTGCCAGTACGGGCAGTTTGCGGATGAGTAAGCTGTTGGCAGCACCTTTGTTTGCGCAACCTTACGATATCCTGCAAATTTCCGATAGCCGGACACGACACTACCTATGCCTGCTCTTTGGGTTACGGAATCGGCAGTTGCAAAGTATGGCTTCCAACTTCCCCATGCTGCTATTGCGCACCTGCCGTTATCTAGAAACAGAGGCAGAAGGCTTAATCCATGACCTCAAGACAGGTCAGATCTCGTCAGATCTAGCCATCGAGCCTGCATTGCGTGCCAGTCTACAAGCTCGGTGGACCGCCGACCCCGAGCGTGCAGCAGAACTGGATACCATTCTTCAACACCAGGGTCGGCTAACACCCCAAGCAGTATGGCCCCACCTCGCCTTTCTTACTACGGCACGCGGAGGTACATCAGATTTCTACTTCGAGAGGTTTGGTGAGTACTTTGGTGCAACGCCAATTTTTGGCGGCGTTTATGGATGCTCTGAAGCCACCTTTGGTATTGCTCATCGATTTAACGAAGATGGTTGCATCTTAGCCTTAGAGAGTGGATTCTATGAATTTGTGCCTGAGTCAGAGTGGGCAGCGGAACATCCCCAAACCCTGATGCCAACGGATCTTAAAATTGGCGATCGCTATCGTATTCTTGTCACCAACGATGCAGGTTTATATCGTTACGATATTCAAGATGTTATAGAAGTCGTCGGATTTTACGAAAAAACACCGCTCATCGTTTTTCGGCATCGCCTAGGCGGATTACTGAACTCTACCAGCGAAAAAACCACCGAGTTTCATGTCATTCAGACCATGCGACGCTTGCAAAATGAGTTTGAGATGCGCTTAGAAGACTTTTGCGTCACCCTATCAGAACACGAAGTTCCAGCCCACTACTGGGTCAACGTCGAACTCGCTGCTGTGTCTCAACTGTCAGAGCCCGAACAATTTCTCCGGCGTTTCGATGCCGTACTTCAAGAAGAAAATGGTCACTACCAAATTATGCGTCGTGATCAAGTTCCACCGCCCGCACTCCGAATCCTTGCTCCAGGTAGCTTCGATACCTTAAAACAGAAGCTCCTGAAAGGCGGCAATGCAGAGCATCAACTCAAGGTGCCACACATTAGCGAAAATCGCACCCTGTTGGCGGATTTACCTATTATTTGCGAGATTCCCTGGTCTAATTCTTAACGAAAGATCTAGGCGCCTAACTCTCGGGAACGACGGTAGGCAGCTTGCACAGCTTGAATCAGCGAGGAGCGAAAGCCAGATGCTTCTAAGCTTGCAACACCTGCAATGGTCGTTCCACCTGGGCTTGTGACCTGATCCTTCAAAACAGCGGGATGTAACTCTCGCTGTGCCATAAGTTCTGCAGTGCCTCGAACCGTTTGCAATGCCAGTTGTGCGGCTACGTTGCGAGGCAATCCGGCTGCCACGCCACCATCGGTCAGTGCCTCAATGGCGATCGCCACAAATGCAGGCCCAGATCCGGATAAAGCTGTGACTGCATCCATCCAGGTTTCAGACACAGTCAGAACGCTCCCGACTGTCGCAAAAATGCGTTCTGCCGCAGCCAAATGTTCAGGCTGCGCCAAAGTTCCTGGGGTTAATGCCGTCACTCCAGCCCCTACCAAAGCAGGCGTATTGGGCATCACTCTGATTACTGGACTCCCTGACAGGGCACTTTCCAGCTTAGATAATGGAACACCCGCCAATATCGAAAGCCAAAGTTGATTTTTGAACGTTAGATCTGACAGCTCTAACTGAATATTTTTAAAAGTTTGAGGCTTAACCGCCAACAAAATTGTCGGTGCAGCCTGAACCACTTCTGTATTGGATTGGGTTGTTGCAACAGCATAAGTTTGGCTCAGATAAGCCAAACGCTCCACTGACACATCGCTAACAATCACATCGCTAGCGAGATAAACAGATTGAGATAACAAGCGAGACAAGATTGCCTCAGCCATTACCCCTCCCCCTACGATTCCGAGCTGCTTATGCATACCCTGAGCTGTTCGATGAGTTGGCTGAGACAAAATTCCTGCACACTAACTGATAACGTCTACAAATACTGAGCACCTAAAGGCACCCACAAAAATAGCTACATCAACCTCAAACAAACAAACATAGGCAAATAAGGCTGCAATAAGGGCTAACCCATCGCGTATGTCATGCTTACTTGGCGTTTATTGAGCAATATGGGTCATTACAGGATCGGTTTGCCAAGACGTTGTGGAAATCCGAGACGGGGTTGCAATAACCTGAGGCGATTCGTGAATGACACCAGCTTGAGTACGGACTTGAACACAGTTAGGCGTGAACAAGAAAATGTTTTCGCCGACTCGTTCTTGATGCCCGTCAATGGTAAAGGTTGCACCAGCAACAAAATCCACTGCACGTTGAGCCTGAGCGGGTTCCATCAAAGACAGGTTCAGGACTACGGATTTCCGTTCGCGCAACGCTTGAATAACCTGAGGCATTTCCTCAAAAGCGCGTGGCTCCATGACGAGAACTTCAGCAGCAGCACCCCAGAGTCTGCTAGCGCCGGGCATTCCTACTACATTATTCATGTGGCCGACTCCCGATTTACTTCTAGAATCCGACTCTGTCGATCCACGATAGATGCCTCTGTCTGTATTGGATTGCTCCGACACAGGCTCATAGACATCTGAACCGTAGTCTTCGGAGGACATGTCCACCAAATCGTCATACTCACCAAGTTCTTCTGCTGGAGGAATACCAACAAAATCTTTTAACTTTCCTAAAAATCCACTCACAGCTCAGGCTCCATCATAAACAGCTTAAGGTTAAATAACCTTTTCTCATGCGACCTATTAAGCACTAACGTATTAAATCAAAAAAACGTCGAAATGGGTATCATTTTAGTTAAAAAGTCAGCCAATTCATGACTAACGATAAACTAAGCTTATTGTGTATATAGCAATACCAAAATTAACTGAATAAAGCTACTAGTAAGCGCTGATTCAGAAGTAAAACCAATGACAGATTATACATGAACCCTTAAATACAGGTAAGTAGGTTGAGCAATCTCAACTAAAGTTCATAAAAACGGAGCCAGTCCACTATGAAGCCACCAGAGCAGCCTCCTAGGAGGTACTTATCGCTTCAGGACTTAATGCACTCTACACGCTAAGCGACCTAGCGCACAGCCCTAGGCCAAAAGTTTTAGATCAAAGAGAAGAACACTAGCCTATTGAATCCAGCCCAGCATTGAGGTTCAAACCGCTAACACTCACTCAAACAGATATCTGTAGATTTGGCACGAGCAGTTCAAAGGTCAAGGAAATCTTAAGGAGTTTTTATTTTCTCTGACCAAACAAAATTGTACCTAGGCGGATCATGGTCGCCCCAGCTTGAATTGCAAGGGGATAATCAGAGGACATCCCCATTGAGAGTTCCGGCAATGTTAAATGACCATTGCTCTGGAATTGCAATGTTTGAGCTAAAGATTTCAGATCTTCAAAAACACTGAGCTGTTGGGATGGAGAGAGTCCCAAAGGCAAAATAGTCATCAGCCCACGCAGATCAAGGTGCTCTAGGGTCTGCAACTGAGGCAGTGCCTCTTCCAATTGGGGTTGAGTCCACCCAAATTTACTGGGATCATCTCTGAGCTTGACTTGTAGGCAAACTTTAGGCTTATGCTCACATGCCGTTGCCAACTGGTTCATGCGTTCGGCTAAGGCCCAACTGTCTACGGAATGGAACCACTGAAAGTGTTCTAGGGCAGGTTTAACTTTATTGCTTTGCAAGTGCCCAATAAAGTGCCACACAATATCTTTTAAGTCTTGCAACTCCAATTGCTTCGCAATGGCCTCTTGGAGTCGGCTTTCTCCGAAGTCTCGAATGCCTGCAGCATAAGCCTCACGAATCAGAGAGGCAGGCACTGTTTTGCTGACTGCAATCAGCTGCACATGGGCCGGAATGGTTTGGCGCAGGTCAGCAATCCGTTGTGCAAGGGTGGAATGTGAGGGACAATCAACCATTAAAATGTCTGACGGTGAATAGCCTGGAGCCGATCATAATCTTTTTGTAGTCCTTCTCTGCGAAGGGTCCTCAGGGAGGTTTCTACAAAGATCCGGGCTTCGTTGCGGGTGATAGGCTCGAACTTAATCCCTTCGCGTTGGGTGACCACAAAAAACAAGCGTTGCGCGTAAAGCGTGGTGTAAAGGGCTCGTTCTCGATCTAGCGTGCAAATATTAAACAGAAGACCAAAGGTTGGATGGTTGAGATAAGTTTCACTTGTCATTGATAAAGGGTTGAGGTTGAGCAGACTGCTGCCAGGCAGGGGCGGGGTAAATGTCTTTAATAGAGATTAGCAGGAATACTTAGCAATTTCTTGAAGGGCTATCCATTGTGCTTTGGCTTTCTGTAGCGATTCTAACCATTCCTGGGTGGGATCGCTATCCGCTACAATCCCAGCTCCAACTTGTCCCCAAATGCGAGTAGGTTTTGCGTCTAGCTCTGCCCATGAGGTTTCTGGTAAGTCCTGGGGAGCAAGCAACAAGGTACGAATAAGGATATTCAGATCCAAATACCCTCGAACATCAATGTAACCACAAGATCCATAGAACAAGCTGCGTCGCACAGGCTCTAGCGTCTCAATAATTTCCATACAGCGAACCTTAGGACAGCCCGTGATGGTACCCCCAGGGAAAACGGCTCGAATTAAATCGATTGGGGTGACGCTAGGGTGCAGTCGGCCTTTAACATTGCTGACCAAATGGGTGACATGGCTATAGGATTCGGTGGTCAGAAACTCGTCAACCGATACGGTTCCCCACTCACACACCCGTCCTAGATCGTTGCGTTCCAGATCAACTAGCATGGTGTGCTCAGCCCGTTCTTTGGGATGGTTTTTGAGGGCTTGAATGTAGGCTTGATCTGTAGCTGGGTTTGCACCTCTAGGCCTGGTACCAGCAATGGGACGAGTTTGTGCCCATCCCTGCCGATATTCGACCAAACGCTCTGGCGAACAACTGACAATACATCCCCAAGGCGTTTGCCAGTAACTGGAAAAGGGAGAAGGATTAA
>DATNQK010000449.1:0-3023 GCA_036704065.1 Stenomitos sp. | reverse complement strand
GAACCCCGTGGAACGGATCAGCATTTCGAGTTCGCTCAACGGTGCAGCGGCGATCGCTGCTGCATCAGGAAAACGGCCAAACAGATGGGGCGTCACCTGATTCACTCGCTCATCGGTACATTGCGCCGAGAGAATCGTGGCCACCAACAATTGAACGGGTGTCTCATAGGTGAGACTACACTGCGCATCTGGATAGAGCCGCTTCAGTCGTATCAGAACTTCCAGTGCGCGTTGCGTTTTAACCGATAACTTACGCGCAATCGCCACCACTTCTTTGCCCTTACTGTGAAAACAAACTTTGAACCCAGCCGAGATTGGCCGTATCTCGCACAATCAAAAACATACCGAGTCCTAGGAGTAAAAATAAGCCCGTTTGCATCACGCCATTTTGAACTTCTGAAGGCAAGGGACGACCCCGCAGACCTTCAATGAATAAAAAGGCAAGTTGACCGCCATCCAAGGCAGGCAAGGGCAAAATGTTGATAATCGCCAAGTTGATGCTAATGAGCGCACCAAATTGCAGCAGCCGACTGACATCAGTTCGGGCAATATCCGCACCCATCGCGACAATTGCCACAGGGCCAGACACCTGTGTCGCCGCGTCTTGGAAATTCAAAATGAGCTGGGCAAAGCCTTGCACTGTCAACAGCACAACCCGTTGAAACTCTGACGAGGCTGAACCAAGGAGCGCCCCTAGAGATTGAGCATGTTTACGAATCACCGTTCCATTGGGAGCCAACCGCACGCCAATTCGGGGCACGTTGTCTTCGCCAACCTTGGGAACCACCTCCAGGGACAATAGTTGCTCCTGACGCTGCACCTCCAAAGACATCGCTTGATTGGGATGCGCTTTAATTTCAGCCATGAGCTGTTGCACGGCTGCATCTCCCGTCCCCAAGGGCTGACCATTCGCTCGAATTACGACGTCTCCCGCTTGCAGACCCGCTTGGGCTGCGGCTGAACTGACGTCAGCCGCGATTTGAGGCACCATTACACCAAGGGCGGGCTGTAACTCAGGAATGCCACTCCAGCCAATTTGGGTCAACAGCAGCAGGTAGGCAAACACTAAATTGGCAATCACCCCTGCACTAATCACAAGGGCGCGATCCAAAACGGGACGGTTGCGCATCAGGTTGGGATCTTTGGGGTCAATCGTGCCATCGGCCTCGTCATCCGGGAAAGCTACATAACCGCCTAGAGGGATCGCTCGCAGCGCATATTCGGTTTGTTCGCCCTGGTATTTCCATAAAACAGGGCCAAACCCAATCGAGAAACGGGTTACATAAATGCCCTGAGCCCGAGCTGCTATAAAATGCCCCAGCTCGTGAACCACAATTAACAGTGCCAACACTGCGATCGCCAAAACAATCGGCATGAATCCATTCCATCTAGACGCGTTTATTTATCCTAACGCTTCTGTTCTAGCCTATTGGAAGAAAGCGAGAGGCAGTTAGCGTTCTGGTTCAATATTCTGCAAAGATTGAAGGCGATCGCGGAGGGTGCGATCTAGATGCTCGGTAATCTGGGCCGCTTGAATTTTCACAGAATCTGCCGCAAAGTCTTTGCTAAAAAAAGGTGGGGCAATATCCACCCAAACCGTTGCACCCCGCTCTGCATCTGGACTATAGCGCAGGGCAACCGGCACAATAGGGATGCTAAGCGGCACAGATGCCGTGGCTTCTGCTTGCAAGATCAGGCGAGACAGCCCTGGCTTAAGCGATCGCAGTACTTGGTCGCGAACAATGCCACCCTCTGGAAAAATCACCACAGCCTCGCCTTGGTGCAGCAAATCAATAAAATGCCGAATGCTAGACTTTTGCGGTCGAGCCAGATCAATGGCAAACGCACCCACACGGCGGAGAAACCAGCCTTGAATGCCTTCAAACTGATTGGCATTGGTCATAAATCGCAGCCCAGGCCGTTTCAGCAACCCCAACAAGAGCGGATCCCAGCGGCTATAGTGCTTAACTGCCAACACAGCAGCACCTTGCAGCGGTAAATTGGTTTCCCCTGAAATGCGAATCGAACGAAAAAAGATCTGCTCTAGCAGCAACCGATTCGCCACACGGACGGCAGGATAAACCCAAGGCGAAACGTAAGATTGAGTTGAGACAGTGGAGTTCACAACAACGCGTCAATAAGTACAGTAAGGTCGCCTGAGTGCCCATCCTAGAAAATGATACTGGCAAAATCAAGGGTGAACTAGATTGGGTGCTTTTGTATGAGCAACCGACAATTTCTAGGAAAGCCGATCTACCAGTGTTCGGTTTTACGGCTGTCTTTCGCGGCCTAAAACCGTTATTCTCTCAGATAAGGTTCCCCCCAAGCCTTTGTAGTTGGCAGTGCTGGATACTTATGAAGGTAGTCACCGATCAAGGTATTTCTATCGACCGCTTGCCGTCGCTCGCCCAGGTCTTCGCCGCGATTGAGCCTGAACCTTGGGCAGAACGCGCTGAGTCCACATCCTGTCAACGTCCTGAGTGGTCTTGGAACACGGCGATCGCCGCCATGGCTGTCTTATTGCGTCAGGAAACACAAGCTGAAGCGGAAACAGAACGCTGTGTTTCTAAGGTTTGCGACGCGCAAGGGGTCATATTTTGCGGCCCTACCCCCGTGTTTAGCGACCTTGCAGTTTTAGCGCACTTTAAAACCTGGGTATTTACGCCTGAGAACCGGACCTATGCCGGATTTCAGTTGCCACCTGCCGTCTTTCCTACCGTAACCACACCTGGAGCACAGCCCAATATTCCGATCCCAAAAGGCGACGGCTTGGCCAATGAACAATTTTGTTTAATTCAAACGCGCCGTTTTGCCTGGGTAGCTAGCTTAGGTCCCAATGAACACGGCTTATTGCAGTTCCGATTTTCCTTTGAACCTGCAACTGTCGAAAAAATTTGGCAGTTTTTACAACTGCGCATTGACCAAGGGCATCTCTCAGTCCAAGGCGCTCAAATTCGTAAATGGCGATCGCTATATCCTGTACTCGAGCCCAACTACAAACTACCGATGCAGTTTGGGCAAGA
>DATNQK010000448.1:0-4594 GCA_036704065.1 Stenomitos sp. | reverse complement strand
TTGCGAGCGAGATTCCGACAGGTGGATTTGGCAAACTGGTGGCACAGCAGCGTCAAGTTGTAGCGTTGCCGTTTTGGGGAATTGCGGGGCTAGGGTTACTGGCTGGTTTCTCGTTTTTACAACCGCTCGATTTTTTGGCAGCAGTGGGGGGCGGTGCAGCGGCGATCGCCATTCAACGATGGGGCTGGAAACTACAGGCTAAACTATTGTTGGTTGAAGCTTTAGACGAATTAGAAACGAATCGTCAAGGTGCGAAGAGTTAGGGTTGAGCGGAGCCGCATTGCAGAAAAAAATTTATTTGGCCAACCCCTACGGATTTTCTCAACAGCAGCGATCGCTGTTGTTACCGCCGATTGTGCAATCTCTGGAATCATTGGGTGCTGAAGTTTGGGAGCCCTTTGAACGCAATAATCAGGTGGATATGGCCCAACCTGGATGGGCTTACCAAGTTGCGCAAGCTGATATGCAGGATGTAAAAGCCTGCGATGGGATTTTCGCCATTGTGAATGGGACGCCCCCAGATGAAGGGGTGATGGTAGAACTAGGAATCGCGATCGCCTTAAATAAGACCATTTTTTTGTTTAGAGATGACTTTCGGCGCTGTACCGATAGCGAACAGTACCCCCTCAATTTGATGATCTTTGCAGGGCTACCTGAAACAGGTTGGCAAGATTATTTTTATACCTCTGTTGCAGAAATTACATCGCCTGAGAAAGCTCTTGCAACTTGGCTTCAGGTATAAGGATAAAGATTATCTGTGCCACATCTTTACTAAATGCAAAACTGAAAAAATTCTCGATGTCGCAGGCGTTCAACGTTGCGTTCTGGTCATGCTGTACGCGTCTGAAACAAGAATATCTATTAACTTTCGTGATCCAGTCTGCTTTATGACCTGAATAGGTAAAGCACACCAGGAATACAACGCCCTTCTCTACGAAACCCTCACATGCGCTTGTACAGCCCTGAGCAGGCATAGGGCATCTTAATTAAAAAATCATTCATGACCGTACCGTTCCCACCGATTCCAACCTTATCCGGCCAAGATATTTATCGACGCTTGGCGAAGAACATCCAAACGGTTGTTAAGGGACAAGAGCCTGCTGTCCGCAAACTATTGGCTGCATTCTTCAGCGGGGGGCATGTGCTCTTAGAAGACTACCCAGGTACGGGGAAGACGACCTTAGCAAAGGCTCTGGCCTTGTCGGTAGAAATTCAGTTTAAGCGAATTCAATTTACGCCCGACTTATTGCCTTCGGATATTCTGGGCGTTTCCATCTTGAACCCCAAAGATCAAACGTTTGAATTTCATGAAGGCCCCATATTTGCCAATTTAGTGTTGGCCGATGAAATTAATCGGGCTTCTCCCCGAACACAGTCGGCTTTACTAGAAGCAATGGCAGAAGCTCAGGTGAGTGTGGATGGCAAACAGCGGAAATTACAAGATCCCTTTTTTGTGATTGCAACCCAGAACCCCATCGATTCTCAAGGCACATACCCTTTGCCTGAGGCCCAAATGGATCGCTTTGCAGTGCAGTTTAGTTTGGGGTACATCTCTGCCGAAGAAGAGGTAGAAATTTTATCAAATCAGATTCTCCAGCACCCCATCGAGCAACTGAAGCCCTGTATTTCCTTCGAAGAGATTCACGTTCTTAAGCAGGCGGTTAAACAGATTGTTGTCAGCCCCGATTTACAGCGTTACGTCGTGAGCATTGTCAACGCAACTCGGCAAACCGATGAGGTGCAATTAGGGGCCAGTACCAGAGGGGCGATCGCCCTCATGAAAATTGCTCAAGCTTTGGCGTTGTTTGACGGATATAAAGCCGTGCGTCCTAAGCATATCCAAGAGGGGGCTGTGCCTGTCCTGGCCCATCGGTTAGTGCTAGATCCACAAGCAAAACTAGCGGGTAAGAGCGCAACCACAATCGTGATGGATATTCTGAAACGTCTTCCCGTTCCGGTATAACCATGAACACGTTGTCCGCCAAACCCTCGGTTAAAGTTGGTCAAGACCTTTACGAACGCTTGCTGCGCAACATTCAGCGCGTGATTAAAGGTCAAGATGCAGCCATTCGGAAAGTGCTGGCGGCCTTTTTTAGCGGAGGTCATGTCCTTTTAGAAGACCGTCCGGGGACAGGCAAAACCACCTTAGCCAAGGCCCTTGCCTTATCTGTGGATATCGACTTCAAGCGCATTCAATTTACACCCGATCTGTTGCCATCGGATATTTTAGGAGTTTCGATCTTAAATCCTCAGGAGCGGTGCTTCCGGTTTTATCAAGGCCCGATTTTTAGCCACTTCATCCTAGCCGATGAAATTAACCGCGCCTCACCCAGAACTCAATCGGCGTTGCTCGAAGCAATGGCAGAGTGCCAAGTCACGGTTGAGGGGCAAACCCACAAAATGCTGGATCCCTTTTTTGTGATTGCAACGCAAAACCCCAGCGATTTTCAAGGCACCTATCCCTTACCCGAAGCCCAAACCGATCGTTTTGCCCTGCAATTTAGCTTAGGGAACGTATCCCCAACTGAAGAAGTAGAGATTTTGGCCCATCAGTTGCAAGACCATCCCCTGGAACAAGTTCGTCCCTGCCTTTGCCTAGATGAAGTATTTGCTGTCAAAACCCTAGTACAGCAGGTGCGAATTAGCCAAGAACTCAAACGCTATATCGTTGATATTGTGGGAGCCACGCGGAGGGCAGCGGAGGTGCAATTGGGTGCAAGTCCGCGAGGCTCAATTGCCCTAATGAGAACCGCTCAAGCGTTAGCCCTGTTTGATGGTGATGAATTTGTAACCCCCGATCATGTTCAAGAAATTGCAGTGGCAGCCTTAGCCCATCGGCTAACCCTATCGCCTCAATCTTGCTTTGCCAGTACAACCGCTCAGGCTTGCATCGAACGTATTTTGACCCAAATTCCTGTGCCTGCATAACCTATGAATCGTTTGATCTATCGCTGCTTACGGTTGCTTTACATCACTCGCCGCTGGCTGTGGACGCGATTTACACCGATGGGGCTGGGCGTTCTGGGTTGTCTAGTTGTCACGGGGTTGGTGGGGTTGGGGTCTACTCAAAGTATGTGCCATATGCTGTTCTTTTTTGCCGCAGCTCTACTCGGGTTAGCGGCGATCAGCAATCGGGCGATGGTTGTGCGCTACAAAGCAATGCGCACGTTGCCCCGCTTCGGCACCGTGGGGGAACCGCTTTACTACGAGGTGCAACTTCAGCTTTTATCGTCCCAGGCACAACGAGGCGCAAAGCTGACAGAAACCATTGCAGAGGTATTTCCTAGTTTTCAAGACTTCCTAAATATTCGAGAGCGTTGCCCAGCCGACCAAAAATGGATCCAAGCATGGCGGACCTATGTTTCACGTCAAAAGTGGGCGATCGCACCCCTCATAGATCTGCCCCCCCTCTCGCCTGAAACGAAAACCCGCACTAAAGGAGAACTGTTGCCCTTGAGACGTGGACGTTTAAATCTAGATGGGTTCGATCTCGTCTGCGTTGATCCGTTGGGACTCATCTATACGCGCCATCACTATCCCTTTGCCCAATCCGTCTGTATTCTGCCGCAACGCTATCGGTTGCCGCCCTTGCGCCTGAGTAATCCAAAGCAACGCAATCGGGGGAACCAGTGCTTAGTGCCTTCCGCTGGCGAATCCTTGGAGTTTCGCTCATTGCGAGACTATCGACCGGGCGATCCCACCCAAAAAATTCACTGGAAAAGCTGGGCAAAAGTCGGTCGGCCTATTGTCAAAGAGCAACAAGAGGAAACGGGCCTTCGCTATGGAATGGTGCTTGATACGTTTCACAGCGATCGCTACAGCGAATTGTTTGAAGTGGCACTGGCGATCGCCATTTCTTTTTTGACTCAAGATCGCCCAGAAGAATCCTTACTAGATGTTATTTTTGCGGCTCAAGAAACACGGTGCATCACCGTTGGGCAAGGGTTAAGACATCGGGCACAAATTTTGGAAACCTTAGCAACCCTAACGCCAAATTATGAACAAAACTTAGCCAGCCTTACGCCTGCTTTGCAGTCCCAGCTTTCGACCTGGAATGGTTGTTTTTGTATCTTTCTGGACACCGATGCATCGAGATACGCCTGTCTAGATTTGTTAATTCAGCAGGATGTGCCAACCAAAGCTATCTTTCTGTGCGACGGAAGTCGTTTGGCAACGGAAACAGACCCCTATTACCGTTCGCCTCAGTGTCGTACACATTATCTTTCTATCACTCAAATCCAACAGGAACTCTTATCCATATGAGGGATGCGACCAACGCTTTATGCAGCTTATGTAGCCTTGCGCTGATTCTTTGGGGCTATCAAACAGGGGCGTGGAACTTTGCCATCCCAATGGTTGTTGCCCTAGAAGCAAGAAGTTTTCTCAAGCGGCGGTGGACGATATCAGCAGAATATTTTAAGGCGCTGCATGTATTCGCTGCGTTGGTATGGTTGGCGGCAATTTTTAACGTTCCTGCCATTGATCCTTCTACCCTGCCCTATGCAGCAACGTATCATCTCCTCAAAACGCTGCCTGTGGGCTTTTATCTGTTGGTTTTGCATCAAACCTATTGCACCAATTTTACTGCTCTCTA
>DATNQK010000447.1:0-4569 GCA_036704065.1 Stenomitos sp. | reverse complement strand
GGGAGTTTGTTTTGAGTGGCTTCTAAATACAATGGCTCTACATAAAGCAAGGATTGCTGAATTGGAATCACGAGCAAGTTCCCTTGGATGGCTCTTGATCCTTGACGGTTCCACAAAGAAATCTGCTGCGAGATACTGGGATCTTGGTTAATTCGCGCTTCAATCTGGGCAGGCCCATAAATTAATCGTTGTTTCGGGAAGGTATAAAGTAGCAATTTGCCATAGTTCTCACCATCGGAACGCGCTGCTAGCCAAGCAATCAGATTAGTACGGGCTTGGGGGGTAAAGGGCAGAAGCAGCAAAAATTCTTCGTAAGGGACGGTGGGGAGGCGACTAATTACGTAATACGGATCAACCTGTCGGGGGCGATCGCCATACACTTCCATCGGAATTTGCCACTGATCCTCGCGATTGTAAAACACTTGCGGATCGGTCATGTGGTAGGTCAACAGCCTTTCCGATTGCAGTTTCAAAAAATCAACAGGATACCGCAGATGCTGCTGGAGGCTAGCAGGCATTTTGCTCAAAGGCTGGAAAAGTTCAGGAAAGATCGCAGCCCAGCGTTGAATAATCGGATCGGATGGGTCGGCAATGTAGAACTGAACCGAACCGTGGTAAGCATCCACAACCACTTTGACGGAATTACGGATGTAGTTGAGGGGCAAGTTGCCACCATCAGCATAGGGGTAGCGATCGCTGGCGGTATAGGCATCGATCATCCAAAATAAACGGCTGGCATCGCTGGGTGCTTCGGGAATTTCAGCCGCAACTAAGTAAGGGTCACTGTCATAGCGCAGAAAGGGGGCGATCGCCTTCGCCCGTTCTTGAACATTGCGACGCAGCAGAAGTTTACTGCTAGACGTAATTTCTGGAGCCAACAGCATGCGCCAATCTTTGAGATATCGGGCAAAGACAAGACGTTGCCAAGGCGACGCAACACGGATACCGCCCCGACCGTCGTAGGTGTTGTAGACATTCTCTTCACCGCTGGGATAGTCTAGCTCCTTAATTTTGGTGCCGGTCATGGCATACGGTTGGGTGAGTTCGCCGTAGTAAAGTCGTGGCTCACCAATGGGAATGGCAGCCCGAATGCTGGGCGTAGCAGTCGAGAGTGCCCCTTCCGGCGTTTGGCCAATATCTTTCACGAGATACTGCGGCAAGCCTTCCGGGGTTGCCCGATTGACGGGACTGAGGGTAAAGCCGTAGCCATGGGTATAGGTCATGTGGCGGTTCACCCACGTTTGAGCCTGCTTGGGGATGGCATCGTAGTCTAGTTCGCGGCCAGCAATTAAGACCTGTTGGCTTTCGGACTCCGAAGCATTGGCAGGGGACTGCGATGGGCTAGGGTTGGGTTTAGAAATACCTGAGCGTGTTTCCGTTGTTAAGGCGTAGCGATCTACATCGGCATCGGGGAAGCGGTAATAGAGGCGAATCTGCTGCAATTGGCGATTACTTTCTAAGAGGGGTTGCTGGTCCCACAGCCGTACATTGCGAAGGGTGAGGTCGTTGGCTTGAATGTCTCGATAGGTCAGTTCACCTGATGGATCAAAGGTTTGTACCTCAACCCGATCTAGACCGAAGGCTTGGCGCGTATAGGCAATGGTGCGTGCAAGATAAGGACGCTCTCGCATTAGTTCGTTGGGTTGTACAATCAGCGCCTGCACGGTCTGGGGCAACACCCAGGTGGCAAGACCTGCCAAGCCCCAGTAGAGGCCAATCCCAATACCAAGCGATCGCCAGCGTTGACGGCGACCCCATGCGGCTTGTCCAAACAACGCTTGCCCCCATAACGCAACTGCCAGACCAATTGCAAACAGGGTTAAGGTGGTCTTCGCGGGTAACTGCACAGCAATATCGGTAAAGCTGGCACCAAAAACAACGCCGCGTGTAGAGTACAGCAGACGGTAACGACTAAGCCAAGTACTGAACCCCACCACTAGCATGACAGCCCCTGCCAATCCACACAGATGCTGCTGTTGCCGCTGCGAAAACCCCACAAATTTGCCTTGGCTGAGGCTATCACCGGAGTGCAAATACAAGAATGCAGTGGCCGCAAAGGCGTAAACCGAAAGCCCCACAAACCAAAACTCTAGGAGTTCTGCTAAAGGTAGCCTAAAGATATAAAACCCAACGTCTTGATGAAATACGGGGTCGTTGGCTTGAAAGGAGACTGGGTTGAGGGCTGGCAGAATCTGCATCCACTGCCGAGCCGCAACAATGCTCATTGCACCACTCAGGCCAATGGCGATCGCTTGCAACAACTGTTGAGGCCGCACGATGAGGACAAAGCCTAAGCCTAGTCCGACGGCTAAGATCCAGCCTTGAGATGCACTGTGAACGATTAGGGGCCAAAGGGTATGAAGCGCAAATTGCTCTGGCGCGGGTGGGGTGAGCGTGGGCAGGGTTCGATCCAGGTGGAGCTGATACCAGGCGGTTTGGAGGTAATGAAGAGGAAGGGCGATCGCCAATAGCCCCAAACCAAACAGGAACAGAAGCAAACCCCGTAGCTTTAAAGGCCAAAGCAGAGACCCCTCGACAACGCGACGGGGATGTTGCCAACGCTTCGCTAAGGTTAAGTTGCCGAGCAGATAAATCAAGCTCAACAACAAAACGCCGCTGCCTAAAAGCATTTGAGCCAACAAGCGGAGGCGATAGGTGTACCCGTAGCCAACCTCCTGAAACCATAGATTTTCAGTGGTCAAACGGGTATAGAAACCAAAAGCAAACCAGGCAACGGCAAGGAGCACAAGGGTTAATATTCCATACCGCCAGGTTTTAGCCGAGTTAAGAGGAAAGAATCGCTTCATGGTCTGCTTACCACCCTAAGCCTGTTCGATCCTAACCTGAAGCTTTAGCGCAATGGTGGCTCAAGGGGGTTGTACGGCCACATCAATATAGAGTCGGTTGCGCTACGGTTTTGTTAAAGCAAGTGATTTTATGACACTTTAGCGGGATGAATACTTGCTAATACCCTGGAGGCATTCCAAAACTGTGCAATGCCAAATTACAGATTATGAAAGTAATTGACAATGCTCTCTTCAATTTTGATGGCAGGTAAAAATAACTGATACTCCCATCCTTCTCCAGCCGGACGACCTTTTTTAGCAATGTAGTCTTGTCTTGGAGGGCCTTTGCCTTCTTTGCCTGTGTAATGTTCTACTTTGTGAAAGATGACGCTTCTGGCATAGGCGTAGCCGAGGAAGTAAACGCACAACAGACTAAATAGAATCGGCAGTAATTTACTATTTTTGGACATGAAGGATGGAAAAAGTCGGGGAGACGACGAGTTCAAGCAAAACACGCTTAGCTAAGCATGTTTTCAAGTATAGAGTCGGCCTCTTCGCTGGAAAGTTCCCAGTTTCTTCTAACTGTGTAGCATCTATTCCCTATCCCAAAGCTCTCCCTTTCCAGGAACAAGATTTAAAGGCTACACACCAAAATAGTAAGGGAAAAATAAGTGCGATTTCCCTACCGAATCATTCCATACACAGACAATACAACCCGTAAGACTGGTGCTGTATTTCACACCAATAGCCCCAGTTGAACGGGGCAAAGAATCGACCAGATAAGGTATCCGCCTGCTCAAAGGCTTTGTGACAAAATAAGGCTCAAATCAGCGGCGGTAGAAATATCAAGCTAAACACTAGCGGATTCTGTCCGTCCGCTGCATTTGAGTAGTTAGACCGCAGCAATTGATTAAACTGCTATGATTTATTTTTCATATTTCTGTTTGTAATCCTGCAATTTCTTTCGAATCGCAGCAATTGTTTGTTCTTCCCCAATCTTGAGGAGTTCTCCCTGAGAATCTGCACTCCGTGCAAAAGCATATGCCACTCTGATAACATTTGCACCGCTAGTAGCAAGAGAAAATTCCATAAAGCCGCTTTCAGCCGCTAAAGCATCACCGACAAGTTTGATTTCCTGTTTAACAGTTTGTGTGCCAAGATTAGTAATTTCTTTGTAGGGAAATTCCTGAGTGTTATCAGTTAAAATTTGACCATATTCCATGCTATTAATAGATTGGTAAGCTGCTACATGATAGTCAGTCAGAAAAACCACTAAGATATTGAAATGTGAATATCGAGTCTTCCCATCTCTACCACGAGCATACATTGTTTCCTTGAGAGATGCTGGGCCACCTATTAGTAAAGGTTTTGATCTATAATCTTCATGCTCTAGATCAAGCCTTCTTAAAGCTTCTTCAACAATTTTTTCTATATCACTATTCATCCATTTGTCCATCTGATCATCTGATGGCTTTGGTTCTGCTAATTCATAATCTTTTTTATATTTTTTGCAAGCTTCTTCATACTCTTTTTTCTGTTTAGAGTATTCAGAGAATCCATCAGCCAAGAGTTTAAATCCAAAATAACCTGAGACGACTCCTAAAAAAATCAGAAGCCCGTTCCCAGAGAAAAACAGAATAAGTGCTAGGGCGTGTTTTAAAACTGAGAGCTAAAATGGAATTAGTCACATCATAGGAAGAACAAATTGACATTGGTTGCACGCAATCCAATCTCACGCAAAGACTTAACCAATCAACAATGGCAACGATTACAACCGCTGTTG
>DATNQK010000446.1:0-12699 GCA_036704065.1 Stenomitos sp. | reverse complement strand
GGATGCATTACGCGAAGAAGGCTAGATTGCCTCATCGACTCGGGCAGTTCTTTAGGACTGCCCGAGCGGTGCTTCACGAACGGTACACAAGTAGTAAAACCACATGGATCGGTTTTGCAGCAGTTCCTGCCGATCGGTAATTTCTTGGGTGTTTTGCCACGGGTAAATCTGAATGTCCTGGAAAAAAGGCTCTAGTTGGGCGATCTGGGCTTCAGGACGGATGTAGTAATTTTTGAGGCTGAAGTTATGAGACTCGTCTCGGACGACAGCGGTGTTAGAGGCTTGGAGTCGCTGCGGTGTAAGAGAACGATTGAGAAGGCGCAGCAATCCCCACATGAAAAGATTGACGTAGGTAGAGAAGGGATTCAAGCTTAGATGATCCGTGAGCTTGAAGCTGGCTTCTAAGCCTTGTAAGTTATGGGTTGAAAAAAAGAAATAACTGCCAGGTTTGCCTACTCTCTGGACTTCTTGAAAGATGCGTAGCCGATCAGTTTCAGAGACAGAATCAATCCCGTTAAAGCTGAATAAAATCAAGTCAAAGGAGCGATCGCTGAAGCGGCTCATATCTCTGGCATCGCAAACTTCGAACTGGGCTTGTGGCAGGTTGGCAAACCGCTGTTGGCAAGCCTCAATCATGGCACTTGAATAATCAATGCCTGTGTAGTCGGCAACCATTTGCGCAAAGTGTTGGGCAGTGCGACCCCCACCCACCCCAATATCTAGCATCTTCATCCTTGGTAGGCGATCGCGCAGCCGTTCTAGCAGCATCGTTTCGGCAGGTTGCAGAATTTTGAGTTGGGCGTAGTGATTGACAACTTTGGCTGTTCGGTAAGCGTTAAAGTTATTTTCGTTCACAGTCAGATTGTGCAAAGGCTCAATCATACCGTGCCCAGGAATGAGGTACGCATCCTTTCGCAGTAGAGCAGATTAGGCCGCACCTTGGAGTGCAAACCTTGCAAAATCATCTTGTCCAGATGGGAAAGGTGCTTACATCCTGCCTCTGCCTTGATCTTTTAAGGTTGCGGCAGTGATGGTACTGAAGTGGGTTCTGTTGCAAAGGAGACCAGCCCTGCGGACTGTAGTTCCAGCATTTGCAGGAGTCTATCCATTTCGAAGGAGCGTGGATCTTGCCTTTCGCCTGCCTGATCGATGGCGGCGTGGGTGGTGATGCGTTGCGGGTCTACGCCTGAGTGGGCAATCAACCAGGCTAAGGATCCATATTGTTGTGATGTATAGCCGCTATGTTCGGGAGCCTTATCGTCATACCCGTCCATCGGTGTTTCTAGAGAAATATGGTAGGCAAAGTTATTAACGGAAGCGGCTAGGGCTTTATTGGTTTGCACCTGTTCTCCGTTAAAAGCCGAGTTGCCTGCACCGTAAGCTCGTTTTAGGGGATCGACCGAATAAATAATGGCTCCGTCTTGGCGCACAATTGCGTGATAACTGACTTGATCTTCATCACGGGGATGGGGGGTCAACATTGCATTCACGGCACTATCGGCTGTGCTCGTGGTCTCATGCAACACAATCAAAAGCGGTTGATTAACTGGACGGCCTTTGACGTCTTTGGTTCGGCGATCGCCAAAATTGGTTTTGTCAATGGCAATCCGATATTGTTGCGGCTGAGATGAGGCCAGATCCGTTTGGGTGGCAGACACCCACTCAAGGGTTTGTGATTCTACGCCCTCTGCTTGAGCCACCAGTTGATCAATAGAAATGGGGGCGGCCTGAGCATGTAATCGACGCAAACTCAATAACTGCCGTTGATAAAAACTGAGTGGAGGCGGTTGTGGTGAAGTCTGCACTACAGGCAACGGCGAAGTAACTGTCGCAACGGTTGTCGTGGGCCAACTCCTATGCAGGAATTGAAATAAGACAACCGTTGTCCATGCACTGAGAACCATTAGCCCAAGGCCATATAAGACCTTTCGCCATAACCCCTTAGAGTTGAACATATGTCATTTCACCCCTCTTGCATCAGTATCAACACAGCGCCGGAAGAACCAGAAGCTGAGTTTGTCTATACATTTGCATGTCCTTACACCATTGCATGCCTACCCATAGAGTAGGGCTGTAAAACCTGATCCAAAATCCAATGCAAGAGACTTGCTTCGAGTTTAGTCCAGGTTGCAATTAAGCTCTGATGTTACCGTAATCGGAAATAAAAGTGACAATTGTTGCGTCGTACACTGTATCAAACTTGTGCAGGGGGCTATGTGGGCTAAAGCTCGCGCTAGCTTTCAGTTTCAGGCATAAAATCTAAGGCGACACCGTTCATACAGTACCGCTTTCCAGTGGGTGCAGGGCCATCATCGAAGACATGGCCTAGGTGTCCACCACAGCGACTACAGTGAACTTCTGTACGTACCATGAAAAAGGAGCGATCCGTGGTCGTTTCTACGCTGCCGGGCATTGGATCAAAGAAACTGGGCCACCCAGTGCCGCTGTTGAATTTGGTGTCAGATTTAAATAACTGCTGCTGACATCCGGCGCAAACATAGGTGCCTTTGCCATACTGCTTATCGAGAGGACTCGTTCCCGCTCGTTCGGTGCCATGCTGGCGTAAAACCCGAAACGCCTCTGGGCTTAAACTTTGACGCCATTCTTCTTCTGTTTTAACTACTGCAAAATTTTCCTGTGAAGCAGCCATAGCGGATGTTCTCCTTAACCGTTGATTGAGCAATACAGACGAGCCTAGCCACACAGTGCTAGCGATTAAAAAAGTACGTTTGTTCATCGATACAGCGGTGAAATAGTCAAAAGTCAGCAACGATAGAGTCAAACATGCAAGTGCTCGGTATTTTCGCGATTTAGCAATCTCTCTTTATGATTCATCAAAGTACCTGCAAAAAGCTAGGTTGCTGAACCGTTCCCACAGTCGCGGTAACCGAACCAGCCATCGAGCATTGATGACTAGCTTTATGGTGCATGATGAGACTGAAGCAGAACTGAAACAGAACTGAGAGCCTACCTCAACGTCGGCTCAGGTGGCGTTAAGCAAGCTGCGATTGTGGCCTCAACAGAGGCAGACAAACTCTCGAAGTGGTATCCCCCTTCTAGTCCAAACAGGATGCGAGGGGTTAAAGATAGGCAATATTGTGTTAATTCCCCAAAGTCCGACGGGTTCAGGTTGATATTGGCCAGGGGATCGTCGGCATTGGCATCGTACCCAGCACTGACAATCAGTAAATCCGGCCCAAACGCCTTCAGAAATGGGATCACAACCTGATCAAACTTGGCTTGATAGTCGGGTAAGGTGCTGCACGCTTCCATCGGCAGGTTTAAAACCGTGCCGTGTGGTCCTCTCTCTTTGCCATTGCCTGTTCCAGGATAATGGGGATACTCATGCAGCGAACAATAGGCAATGTTAGGGTGCGTGGCCACAATCGCTTCAGTGCCATTCCCGTGATGGACATCCCAATCTAAAATGGCCACGCGTTGGATGTTAGGTTGCTCCAGAGCGTAGAAGGCGGCGATCGCCGCATTGGCAAAGACACAAAACCCCATGCCGCGATCCGGTAGGGCATGATGCCCCGGGGGACGGGATAAAACAAAGGCAGGCTGTTGGGTGGCTAAAACTTGATCAATTCCATCTAACCAGGCATTTACAGCAAGGCAAGCCACTTCGAAGCTTTGCTGCGAAATAGGCGTATCGCCATCTAACCGACCGCCCCCTTTTTGGGCAAGGCTACGAACCTGCGCCACATAATCAGCGCTGTGTGCCTTCAAAATCCAATCCACCACATTTCGGTTTTCCAAGGTTGTGGGAAGGTGCCAGTCTAGGCTAGGTGCCCACTGAGACTGCCGCAAGCGTTCCACAATGGCGGTGAGGCGACCAGGCCGTTCAGGATGACCAAATCCAGTGATGTGTTCTAGAAAAACATCGGAATAAATAATGGCAACCATTGTTTATCTATAAAAAAGCAACAAATCCTGCGACGGAGTGGCCTAGCTTAGGCCGCAGTATCTAGCCGCAGCCCTAAACAAACCTTACGGACAGATTATAATTAAAGAAGATATGAATCGCATCGGTTTACTGGGGTAATCTTGGTATTTTTAATGATTTAAAAAAGCAAATTGAGGATTCTTAAAATTGCAGCGTCGATTTTACTTAAACCCAAACATTTTGTAATTACCTTTGCTGAGAAAAGGCTGAATCGAAATCTTGTCTGTTGAGGCTAGGAGGCCCACTTGATTTTTAAAATTCTAGGGTGTTCCTTATCAGGGATTTGCTTGCTCGTCAGCTCACTAGGCTTGCATCCTGAAGCGTAGCAATCCCCATTGCAATGTGCTTTGTTGCAGCAATCCTTTCTCGGCTGCTTGTGATATGTATCGGCCAAAGGCAGACCGACGAACATGGTAAAATCCTTATCTATATAGCTTCAAGGCTGCGGAATTTCCGCCGAAAGTTTCACGCCTTGGTAAAAATGGCTCTTTTTGCCAATAATGACAGTTTTTTGGAGTTTTTTAGGTTATGACCTTTTCCCAGGAATCGCCCCAGGAACGGATTATCCCCACTGACTTGCGGGATGAGATGTCCCGGTCTTACCTGGAATATGCCATGAGCGTGATTGTCGGGCGTGCCCTGCCCGATGCGCGTGATGGCCTTAAGCCTGTGCATCGTCGCATTTTGTACGCAATGCACGAATTGGGGCTAAGCCCAGATCGGCCCTTCCGTAAATGTGCGCGTGTTGTGGGGGATGTGATTGGTAAATATCATCCCCACGGTGATTCAGCTGTTTATGAAGCACTGGTGCGGATGGCGCAAGATTTTTCTATGCGCATTCCATTGGTGAATGGGCATGGTAATTTTGGCTCGGTCGATAACGATCCGCCTGCGGCAATGCGTTACACAGAATGCCGTTTGCAGGCCCTCACCACTGATGCCTTGCTACAGGATATTGAGCAAGAAACGGTTGACTTTATCGATAACTACGACGGTTCTCAGCAAGAACCGATCGTGATGCCGTCTCGGGTGCCGCAGCTCCTGCTTAATGGCTCCTCAGGGATTGCTGTCGGGATGGCGACCAATATTCCGCCCCACAACCTTGGAGAGTTGGTGGATGGTCTGGTTGCTTTAATCCACGACCCTGAACTAACAGATGCCGATTTAATCCGGTATATTCCTGGGCCAGACTTTCCCACGGGTGGACAAATCCTGGGTACGAGCGGCATCCGCGAGGCGTTCACTACAGGTCGTGGTTCTATTACCATGCGCGGTGTGGCTTCGATTGAAACCATTGAGCACCGTGGGCGTCCAGATCGTGAAGCCATCATTGTCACTGAGTTGCCCTACCAGACCAATAAAGCGGCGCTTATTGAAAAAATCGCTGAACTGGTCAATGACAAACGCCTAGAGGGTATTTCCGATATTCGCGACGAAAGCGATCGCGACGGGATGCGGATTGTGATTGAGCTCAAGCGGGATGCTTATCCCCAGGTGGTGCTCAATAACCTATTCAAGCAAACGCCCCTCCAGAGCAACTTTGGAGCCAACATGTTGGCCTTGGTCAATGGCGAACCGCAACTGTTGACCCTCAAGCGCTTCTTAAGTGTCTTTTTGGCATTTCGGGAAGAATGTATTACGCGTCGTACGCAGTATCAATTGCGCAAGGCCCAAGAACGCGATCACCTCTTGCAAGGGTTGCTGATTGCCTTAGAAAATCTCGACCCCGTCATTCACCTGATTCGCAATGCAGCAGATTCCGTCACTGCGAAGCAGGGGTTGATCGATCAGTTTGGCTTGAGTGATGTACAAGCTGATGCCATTTTGCAGATGCAATTGCGACGATTGACAGCGCTGGAGTCCGAAAAAATCCAGAAAGAACATGAAGACTTACAGCTGCAAATTGCTGATTTGTTGGATATTCTTAATCGCCGCGAACGCCTGTTAGGCATCATTGAATCTGAAGCCATCCAGCTGAAAGAGAAATTTGCTTCTCCGCGTCGCACGACCATTGAGGCGGCCGATGGTGAGCTAGGGGATATTGACCTGATTGCCAATGAACAGTCAGTGGTCTTGGTGACTGAGCAGGGCTACATTAAGCGGATGCCCGTCAGTACCTTCGAAGCACAAAGCCGTGCAACACGCGGACGTGCCGGAGCAAGGATCAAAGAGGACGATGCCGTTGAGCATTTCTTTGCCTGCAACGACCATGACAGCATCTTGTTCTTTAGCGATCGCGGGATTGTCTTTGGCATCCGTGCCTACCAAATTCCGTTGGGATCTCGGACTTCGCGTGGCGTACCGATTGTGCAGCTTCTGCCCATTACTCGCGAAGAGAAAGTAACCTCCGTCATTCAAGTCAGCGAATTTAGCGAAGACGAGTACTTGGTCATGATGACCAGCTTAGGGTTTATCAAAAAAACGTCCCTAGCTGCTTTCAGCAATATTCGCTCTAATGGCCTTATTGCCATTTCTCTAGAAGAAGGCGACGAATTGCGATGGGTGCGAAGAGCCCGTGCTGAAGATAGCATCATCATCGGTTCGCGGCGAGGGATGGCCATTCATTTTAGGGCCGATCACCAGCAGTTGCGACCATTGGGACGTGCGACCCGAGGGGTTCGTGCCATGCGACTGCGCAATGGGGACGAATTGGTCGGCATGGACATCTTGCCAGGTGTTCTCACTGCTGGCCTGGAAGCACAGAACGAGGATGAGCCAGATTTAGATGCAACAGCCGAAGAGTTGGCCTCTGAGGACGTTTTGGAAGAGACTGCGCCTCATGGCCCTTGGGTACTCGTGATTACAACTCAGGGGTTTGGTAAGCGTGTGCCAGTGGCTCAGTTCCGCCTGCAAAATCGAGCTGGAACCGGAATTACCTCCACGAAGTTCAAATCAACCCAGTCGCCTGATCAGGTGGCGGCACTGCGGGTGGTGACTGCCGCTGATGAGTTAATGCTCGTTACGGCGCGGGGAATTGTGATTCGCCAAGATGTGAATGCAATTTCTTCTCAGTCGCGTGCAGCAACAGGAGTGCGGGTCCAACGTCTTGATGAAGATGATGCGATCGCCGCAGTTGCAGTGGTACCGGCTTCAGAGGTTGAGGGAGATGCTCCTGAAACCCTGGATGAGACTACTTCTGAAGAACAGGAAGTGATCACCGACGCTGCTTCTTCCACGGCAGAAACTTCCACTGAAATGTGACTTTGTGTATTCCTTCTGAATGCATAACAGTTTTTTTCTCTGGATACCATAGAAAAAAGATGGTTTAGGGGATATGCCTTAAAGATCCCCTAAACTTCTGTATTTTTCTGGGTTTTGCTCCTCAAACCACTACTCTTTCGCAGTAAGCCGTATTGCACGATACAAAACCACCCTGGTGAAGCTGGTGCAATCGTGAAAGATTAAAAAAATATTGAGGAAATGTTAGTGGTAAGAAGCAAGCCAAGAACGAAGCAAAAAACTTCATTCAGACGATACCTATCACCCACGTGGAAAGCTTGCCTCCCAGTTGCCACGTTGGTCTTGCTCTTTTGGGGGGTGGCAGCTAATGCTGCAGACGGTCCTTCAACTTCCGACCTCAAAGTCGCGCTGGATACCCTATGGGTTCTTGTGTGTGCCTTTCTTGTATTTTTCATGAATGCTGGGTTCGGGATGCTAGAAACCGGACTCTGCCGTCAAAAAAATGCGGTCAACATTCTTGCTAAAAACCTGATTGTGTTCGGTTTGGCTACAATCGCCTACTGGATTATGGGGTTTGGCATCATGTTTGCAGATGGAACCCCCTTCTTTGGTACAGGGGGGTTATTTTTGAGTGGTGTTGACAACAGCCCTGCTACGGGAGATGCCTATGTGGGTATTTTTTCCTCCCTCAACTGGACTGGCATCCCACTTCAGGCCAAGTTTTTATTCCAACTTGTATTTGCTGGGACTGCGGCTACCATCGTTTCTGGAGCTGTGGCAGAGCGGGTTAAATTTAGCACCTTCCTAGCCTTTAGCCTGATACTAACTGGTATTCTTTACCCCATCACAGGCCACTGGATTTGGGGCGGTGGCTGGCTTGCAAAGGCAAATTTCTGGGATTTTGCGGGTTCTACCGTGGTTCACTCTGTGGGAGGTTGGGCTGCATTGATGGGGGCTGTAATTCTTGGTCCTCGCCTCAACCGCTATACGGAACGCGGCAACAATGCGATGCCTGGTCATAATATGGCGATCGCCACCCTAGGTTGTTTAATTCTGTGGCTAGGTTGGTTCGGTTTTAATCCTGGTTCGGTGATGGCAGTGGATGCACCTGCGATTTCTCACATTGCCGTTACGACTAATACTGCTGCTGCTTTTGGTGGTGTTGCTGCAACCTTTACCGCTTGGTTTTACCTTGGTAAGCCTGACCTTACCATGACCATCAATGGTATTTTAGCCGGACTTGTTGGCGTTACTGCATCCTGCGCCTGGGTGACGGTTCCCATCTCGGCCTTGATTGGTGTCATTGCTGGTGTATTGGTGGTCTTCGCCGTTACCTTGTTAGACAAGCTAAAAATCGACGATCCCGTCGGTGCAATTTCAGTTCACTTAGGGTGTGGCATCTGGGGAACCTTAGCCGTTGGCCTGTTTGCCGTTGGTGCAAGTGACGCTGAAGGTGCACTCTATGCCGCAGGCCCAGCGGCTGGTTTATTCTTTGGAGGTGGCTTTACCCAGCTCTGGCCTCAAATCCTCGGTATTCTGAGCGTTGGGGGCTTTACCGTGTTGGGTTCAGCCGTTTCTTTTTACATCCTGAAATCAGTGATGGGCTATCGAGTTCATAAAGAGGAAGAGCTTCGCGGACTGGATGTTAGTGAACATGGCATGGAAGCCTACAGCGGCTTTGTTAAAGAAGAGTTTCCCTAGGTTCAAGGCTGCTTTAAGCTAAGGTTCCTTTCAGGATTATTGTTTGAGTAAAGCGCGTCTTCTGACGCGCTTTTTTTATGCTTGAGTTGAGTTCAGCGCAAACTAACTCTAAAGATAAAGGTGCAAGGCAGTCTTAATTGGCTTAGGGAGTGGTGTATCTCATACCGCTTACTTGCTGGGACTGGTCTACTTGTATTGACATCAATTGCTGTACAGATTGCCTAGGCACGTAACTAATCATTAAGTTTTTGGCAAATGTTGACTGCGATCATCTCCGGACAGAGCAGATTAGTCTGAAAATCTGCGGTGTCTGGTAAAAACTTTTTAGTCGTTACCAGTCGACCTAACTTGTATAGGGTTATATGCCGAAACTTAACCTAGCTAAGCCCTAAGGAGTTTCGCTGTAGTCAGATTTTTCTTTCAAGAGGGACTGAAAGTTGCATTCTGCATCAACAATGAATGATGGGCAGTCGTGGAATGTAATATTTGATACAAAAATAGGCTTTTCATCTTTGCTCTAATGCCTTAGTTAAAGGAGATTAAGCTGAAATCTTCAAGATTCTTCAGATGAAAAGGAACTGAGCTGTGTATCGACGACTGTTAGCTGTAGGGGTGCTGGCCCCTCTCTTGTTACTGCTTCCGCTCTCAGGAATAGCCTGGGCCGCCGAGGGGCCCCCTGCGCCTGATACCGGAGATACGGGATTCATGATCATCTGTGCAGCCCTCGTTTTATTGATGACTCCTGGGTTAGCCTACTTCTACGGTGGCTTTGTTCGGTCTCGCAATATTCTCAACACATTGATGATGAGCTTTGTGTTGATGGGTATTGTTGGCACAACCTGGATTCTCTGGGGCTATAGCTTGGCATTTGCGCCTGGTACAAGTTTTATTGGTGATTTGGAATGGTTTGGCTTAAGCAATGTAACCGCTGATGCAGGTTACTACATTCCTAAAACCGCGATAGAGGCGATCGGTAATGTCGGCGCACTCTTTGTCAATGATGGCAAGGAATACGCTGCCACTCAGGGATTTGGTTCTTATTCCCCGACCATTCCCCACTTGCTGTTCATGATGTATCAGGGGATGTTCGCCATTATTACTCCCGCGTTGATTTCGGGAGCGATTGTTGAGCGGGTTAGCTTCAAAGCGTATTTTTGGTTTGTACTGCTTTGGTCCACCTTTATTTATAGCCCTTTGGCCCACATGGTATGGGGTGTGGGTGGATTAATTGGCCTAAACGGTGGATTAGGTGCTCTCGACTTTGCTGGCGGAACGGTGGTGCATATCAGCTCGGGTGTTTCTGCACTTGTGGCTGCATGGGTGATTGGGCCCCGTAAAACCTTTCCTAGCCAACTGAAGCCACCCCATAATGTTCCTTTTATTTTATTGGGTGCAGGTTTGCTGTGGTTTGGCTGGTTCGGCTTCAATGGCGGTAGTGCCCTCGCTTCGGGGTCGCTTGCAGTCGTTGCGTTTGTGAATACCAATACAGCCGCCGCAGCCGCCGCATTGATGTGGATTATTTTAGAGTGGGTTCTGCGAGGTAAGCCTACTGCAGTTGGTATTGCAACTGGTGCTGTTGCTGGTTTGGTAGGAATTACGCCAGCGGCTGGCTTTGTGACGCCTCTTGGTTCCATTCTTGTGGGTGCTATTACTGCGACTGCTTGTTTCTTTGCCGTTAGCCTAAAAGCAAAGCTCAAGTTTGATGATTCTTTAGATACCTTCCCAGTGCACGGGGTTGGCGGAACTGTTGGCGCAATTTTGACAGGTATTTTTGCGACTAAGTTGGTGAATGCAGGTGGCGCAAATGGCCTCCTGTTTGGTGAGACAGGTCAACTTTTTGTCGGCAATGATCCGTCTCAGTTGATCAAACAGATTGGGGGCGTTGCCATTACCTACGTGATTGCAGGTGTTGGAACTTTTATTCTGCTCAAGATTTTAGATGCAACCATTGGTTTGCGTGTGCAACCTGAGCAAGAGTTTCAAGGGCTGGATATCAATGAGCATGGTGAAGAAGGCTACAACGATCTAGCAGGGTAGTTTCTTCCCTAACCTTTGAAGTAAAAGAAGTAAAAGCGGAGTATCTGGTGCGTTGATTCCAGATATTCCGCTTTTATTTTTTCAATCTTTATATTTTCAGTCTAATGAATCGTTGGGGCATGGGTTTCATGGAGACGGACTAGGGTATAAACACTGGCTTGCTTTAGTGTTTGGTAGTCTTGAGAGGTTAAGCCTGTCTTACCCAGCAGCTTGGGAGTTGTCAAAATTAAAGGTTCAGTATGATCAGACTGTTCTAAAAAGGGCTGTAATTGGGAGGGTTCTTCTAAGTACACCACATGGGTTTTTGCATAATAGACGAGGCTAGGTTTACGAAACCCAATCATAATCAGATCTTCTTGGGGTCGCTTTATAGTGGTGGCGACCTGAGCCAATTCTCTTAATGGCAACTGACGCGCTTCGTCTACTATGGCGATCGCCGGGTGTAGAACCGTGCCAATAAATAAAATCATGACTACTGTGTTAACCAGCCACAGTGCATTGCTGCGTTTTAGGACACAAGCCACGCCGACTAAAGTAGCGGTTGCCCAAAGTATTCCGCCCCACTCTGGTATATGAGCAGCAGCAATCTTTTGGCCAAGGAGTGGCATCCAAGGATCATTGCCCAGGAGTGGAGGGCAGGCTAGCAGTAACCCAGCCATGCCGCCAAACAGCACCACGTTAAACCATCGACTTGCATCCCAGCGGCGAATTTTTAACATGAGTGTCTCATCCGCCCCAAACAGACCCACTAAAATTGCAGCAGCAGGCATTAGGGGTAATGTGTAGCTGAAGTATTTTGTGACAGAGACTGTAAAAAATCCCAGTATCACAGCAAACCATATCCAAGCATAGAGACTGAGTTGGTCAGAGCGCGATCGCTGCTGCCACCACTCCCGTTTCCAAGGCAATGTTCGATACAGTGCTGTGGGTAAGTAAGCAGACCAGGGAAAGAATCCTGCAAGGATGACTAAAAAATGAAAATACCAGGGCCCAGAATGTTGATTCACGACACTGGAGAATCGCACCAGGTTGTGGTAACCAAAAAAATCATCAATAAAGGCTTCCCCATTGGCAAGGATGACAAGTACATACCAGGGTATCGCGATGATGCAGATGAGCAAGATCCCCCAGGGTAACTGCATCTCTCGTAGAACTTCTCGCCCATTGCCGACATAAATGACAAAGATGCCGATAATCAGCGCAGGAAGAAGTAGTGCAATGGGCCCTTTTGTGAGTATTGCCAAAGCAGTTAAAACATAAAAAGCCCAGTACCAATATTGCTTGTGTCTGGGAGTTTTCGTTTCGGTGTTATCGAGTGGTTGGGCATAGCCTAAAAAAAAAGCTAAAAGTGAACCGCCCATACAGGTGGTTAGTAGCATATCTGCATATCCAGTGCGGCCCCAAAAGTAGGTATTGAGGTTAAGCACTAGCATGGTTGCGCCTAACCATGACGCTGTGGCAGGGCGGCGTTCGTCTGGCTCAGAAGTTGCGGACGGCCCTAAAGAATGACTATGTTGTTGGATCGTATAGAACGTAAGAATGACAATGGCCACTGCCGCAAGTGCAGAGGGTAAGCGGGCAGCCCATTCGCTGACGCCAAAAACTTTAAAGCTCAAAACCATGAGCCAATAGATGAGCGGAGGTTTATCGAACCGCGTCTCGCCATCAAAATAAGGCGTAACCCAATCCCCGCTCAGCAGCATTTGCCTTGAGGCTTCTACAAATAGGGGTTCAGTTTCGTCAATTAGCCCAATTTCGCCGATGCCCCAGAACAGGGTTAAAGTGGTGATCGCTAAAATCCAGGCTCCAGACATTGCCCATATCCAAGGGGATTG
>DATNQK010000445.1:0-10735 GCA_036704065.1 Stenomitos sp. | reverse complement strand
GAGCTCCTCATGCAGCAGAACAAAGAGCTGCAGCAGCAGCGTCAACGGATTTATGCCCAGAACTTGAAACTGATTGAGGCGTCTAAACTCAAATCTCGCTTTCTGGCAACAATTTCTCATGAATTGCGAACGCCGCTGAATGCAATTATTGGGTTCTCTCAGATTCTTCTTCGCCCTAGTAAAGGGCCTTTAACGCCGAAGCAAGTGGAGATGGTAGAGCGTATTTTTAATAATGGAAAACATTTACTTAGTCTTTTAACGGAAGTTCTTGATTTTTCTCGGATTGAAGCAGGGCACCTAGATTTGAGTCCTCAAAGTTTTTGTTTGGAGGATCTGGTTGAAGATACTATCGAGGAACTGCGATCGCTCGCTGAGCAAAAGCACTTGCGATTATTCATGCAGAGCAGTTTGGAGTCGCCCCTGATTGTCAACGATCCATCGCGAGTAAGGCAAATTCTAGTCAACCTTATTTCGAACGCAATTAAATTTACAGAAGAAGGTCAAGTTTGGGTGGAAATCAAGGACACTTCGCCTGAATACATTCAAATTGGCGTTCATGACACAGGCATAGGCATTGCGAGTCACCAAATAGATTTTATTTTTGAAGCCTTCCGCCAAGCTGATCAATCAGAAACGCGCAAGCATCCTGGTACCGGTCTGGGGTTAGCCATCACCCAAACACTTGTGCAATTGATGGAGGGAGAAATCACGCTATCTAGCGAGTTGGGTCAAGGTTCTACCTTTTGGATTACTATACCTAGAGTAGTAGGCACTGTATGTCTAACTCCAGATAGTGGGTTACTTTCTACAGAACCTGTAATGTCATGAGCTATATTTGCATCCTCTAAGGATATTTTGTCTGTATGAGCCGAATTTTGGCCGTTGACGATACACCCGATAACCTTGCCCTCATTGAAAGTATTTTGGAAGAGGATGGGTATGAAATATCCTTTGCCAGTGATGGGGTATCGGGTCTAGCTCAAATTGAACAGTCCAGTTTTGATTTGATCTTGTTGGACATTATGATGCCCGGCATGGATGGGTATGAAGTGACGCGACGTGTTCGCCAAAATTCTCGGCTGCCCTACATTCCTATTTTGCTACTTACTGCCCATGCTACGTCTAACTTGGTGGAAGGGTTAGAAGCAGGCGCAGATGATTTTGTGCGTAAGCCAGTGGATGCAGATGAGCTGGCAGCTCGGGTGCGATCGCTTTTGCGCCTAAAACACACCATTGATGAGCGTGAACAACTGGCTCTCCAACGACAAGACTTTATCTCGCACCTTACCCATGATTTAAGGACTCCCTTGGTCGCTGCGGACAACATGCTGCGTCTGTTTCAAAAGCAGGTCTTTGGCCCCTTGCCTACTGCAATGGAACCTGCGATCGCCGCCATGCTACAAAGCAACTATCATCTGATGCAGATCGTTGATACCTTGCTCGAAGTACAAACCTACGAAGCTGGCGCTAAGGCCTTAAATTTTATTGAGTGCGATCTGTGGGAAATTGCCCAAGCTGTGGTTTTGGAACTTAGGTATTTAGCAGAAAACAAAGGCTTAACTTTAAAGGCTAATTACGATGGGGAGAGTGATCTAGAACAACCTTTTACCTTAGTCAAAGGTGATCCGTTGGAACTCCGCAGAGTAATTACCAATTTAATTGGCAATGCCATTAAGTTTACGGAAAATGGCTATATCGAACTACGGCTAAAAACGATCAATGCTGGAAAAACACTAGTTCTAGAAGTGCAAGATACAGGGCCAGGGATGTCTGCCCAAGAAAAGGAATACCTATTTGCGCGCTTTGGTAAAGGTAAACATAAACAATCTGGAAGTGGGTTAGGACTTCACTTGGTACAACGGATTGTACACCTGCATCAAGGAACTATCGATGTCTCCTCAGAGTTAGGTCAAGGAAGCCGATTTATTGTGCATATTCCTACCCTAGATTCAACGCCAGCCAGGATTTAAATATGGGGTGCAACCTACTGATTTTAAAAATCTATCCCTCTTTAGGGAGAATTTGTGGCGATGGGTATCTATCGAACATGGGTTCTGTCAATCTCCTCTAAAGACATAAAGTAGTAGGGAATTTGAGGGAAAGGACATTGATAGTAGAAGCCTTAGAGCATTCAAAAGCTTTGAAGCAAGCTTTATTGGATTTCGTGTTAGATGCTGAAGGCGATCTGGCCATTGCGTTAGAAGCGTATAGTGCAGAGCATCTGTCCCGTTTTACTAAATCCCAAGCGTTGGGAAATTCTCAAATCGACCTGATTGTAGATCGGTTTCTGACCCACGGAACGGTCGGTGGTAAAACCCCTTTAACCCTATTCCTAGAACAGTCGCCCGATTTAATGCCCCAAGATTTGCACTTATTAGGTCAGTGGGTCAAGAGCTTTACAGGTCTATTTAAGGTCGAGCAGGTCTTAGATGCAGGTGCAGGTTACTTGCTGATGAATTGGCTCACGGCAAAGCAGTATGAAGTACGACCCAATGGCTTACAGCGGCCTGATCAGTTGGCTCGATTTAAGGAGGGGGAAATTGTTCTCACTCGGATCGCCCCGATTACGGAAGTCATTTGGGTTTTTTCTGGCCCTTTAATTTTGCTAGGTAAACTTGGAAAGCCTAAGCTTGCAGTTGCGATTGGCAATTTTAAGCAGCACTTTAAAGAAGATCTTTATGGAGATGCGCCAGAGCTATTAGAAGAAGCATGGAATTCGGTTGCCCAACACCATCACGAATGGCTTGATTTTTTTGGGCAGGAGGAAGTAACGCTACCGGGGTATCAAGCCGACCAACGGTTAAAACAATTTCAAGAACATGTGACCCAACGTCGTCTTGCAGAAGCAGGGTTAGATAGTACGCAATCTTTAACTGACTTGATGCGTCAATCGGACCCGACGCAACAAATGGACGAAGTGCTGCAAACTGTCGCGAGCGCTGACCCAGCGATGAAGGCAGAAGCGAATCCTGCTGTTGCGGTTCCCGATGCAAAGCCGACGATGGTCGCACCTGACGTTACAATGCCGGATCGCTTTAGAACAGCTGACCTAGTAACGCTCATTACCCATCCAAAATGGGGCCAAATGGTTTCTTCTTTTTATGCACAACTCTCAGACTGTCTTGGAACGCAACCCCTGATCACTGACCAGACACAAAAGCTGGTGCGCCAAGCATTGGCCGATCCTGAAATGAATACGTTTCTGTGGCATCGTCTGGCTGAGCGTTATCCTGTGCCGTTGGAAATGCTGCTGCAAGCTACGCTGCAAGATCCCACCTTTAGCTTAGAGCATGGTTTAGATGCATTGCTCCAGGCCCACGACAAACAGCTTCAACCCGACCTACCGGAAACGGCAAGTGTGCCACTGCATTTACATAACTTGTTTCAAGAGGCGTTTATTGAAGTTCACAAAACCCAATCCAAGTCGGCCCCCTCTAAATCGAAAGGCAAGGCAAAGTCTGGGATAGGATTTCAGAAATCTTCAGGGAAGTGACTGGTCAGCAAAGGTTCAAAATCCCTTTTGGGTTTTCCCTTTGCGGAACCTCTTCCAGAATCAATGCGATAAACGGCCAGCTTGGGCTAGCAAAATGATGCGTATGGTTCCATTCAGGATGCCCAACCCTGCACAAACAGCGAGCCAAATCATGATTTCGGGCATAGCCCGTAGGAGCAATGCATAGCCGAAAAAACGATCAGATACGCTTGCTAGTAGCCAAGGCGAAGCGACAAAGAACATGGCAGGCAAAAACGTCCAGCCTGTGCCTAGGCCAATGCGCCACAGAGAAGTTCTGCCTATCCTGTGCTGCCACTGGGGTAAATACAGCAGACTCCGAATCGCCAACCCTAGGCCAGTTACAGTACATAGACCAAGGGCGATCGCCCACAAACTGTTCAGCGAAGCACCGTTCATAGTGGGGGTTTGACCTGCCAGCAACGCCATTAAATCGTGCTCAAGCTGGGGCGATGTGAGGGCGATGAGCGGCAATCCACTGACGTTATACAGCAAAACAATGCCGTAACCCGAGTGGGGTAAAAGAATTACTTTGCTATAAAACGTGGATAAAATGCCGTTATGTTCTAAGGCAGCTTGGTGATTTTCAATCTCTGTAAACCACCCCATTCCATAGGGACTATCAATTTTGGCTGGAGGTGTATGGGTTAAGGTGAGGCTTTCTTGGAAAAGGAGAGCAGGAGAAGTAGCGTGTTTTCCGTTTTGCTGGAACAGCATATAATGAGCCATATCTGTAGCCGTTGAAATCGTGCCGCTACTTCCCCCCAGATATCCAGGCATCTCGTCACTCGTTACAGGAATGCCAAAGGCCATGAAATGCCCCTGAGCCAATTGCGGAGCTTGGCGCAGCGCTTCGGCGCTGGTGGTAACGCTCAATGTATTCGCCATGCGCAGCGGCTCGAAAATGTGTTGTTTGAGGTAGGCTGCAAAGGGCTGTTGACTGACCACTTCCACGAGTCTTGCCAGTATGTCGTAGTTCAGGTTGCAGTAGTGAAATTCAGTATCTGCGGCTTGCACGGTATGGGCATGTTGGAGTTCAGTAATGCGATCGCCAATGCTACCTGCTTGAGACAATTGCAATTCTGGAAACCCTAGGTCAGATAAACCGCTCACTTGATTGAGAAGTTGGCGAATGGTGATCTGTGCGGCACGGTGTGGATCGGCGAGTCTAAATTCTGGTAAATAAACTTGCACAGGTTTGTCGAGGTCAAGACGACCCGCCTCTGCCAGTTGTAAGACTGCGATCGCCGTAAAAGATTTACTGAGAGAGCCCACCAAAAATTGGGTTTGAGGGGTTACAGGTTGCCCTGATATTGCTTGGCCATACCCTTTGAGATGCAGGATGCGGTCAGCTTGGGTCACGGCTAATGCCAGACCCGGAATATTTGCTTTTTCCTGATAGACCGTAATTAGATGGTCAATTTTGTGCTCTAGCGTCTGTTGGGTGGCTCGGCTTTGTAGCCCAAAGGTGAGACCCCATACAATTACGGGCAGACAAAGGAGCGTACTGAGTGGCGATCGCCTGACGTGAACGTGCCTGAGTGGGTTGCGATTGACCATGCCACTGCTCCCGATGCTCTTGGGCCTGTCTTCACTTTATAAAAAAGCGGCGGTCACTAGAGGAACTTCTCTGCTTGTTGTAGGGATACTGCTGTGGTAGACGTTCATGTTAGGTCTGAGTGGCAGAACCGAGAATGCTCATCCTGCCTGTTTGGGTGTTTTACAGGGCAGGTGGTTTCTCCTCCAAGAAATGTGTCCTGTAAAGATTACAACACCTTCCTCGGTATAGCGTTCGGTCTCAGGGGTTCCATGAGATTCTTCTCATATTTTTCATAAAAAAGCTTCATGAACCCATGCGAACTTAAGAAGCGTAGAACGACAGGAGCTTAATTCCTATGCTTAAATCACTTTCCACTCTTGCAATGGTCACCCTTACAGTAGGAACCAGTTTTGCTATTCCATCTTTTGTATCCGCCGAAGAAATCACCTGTACAGGTACCCTAGGTGCCATCACAGTGGATAACGTTAAGGTACCCCAAGGCCGTAGCTGTACCTTAAATGGCACAACAGTCAAAGGAAACGTCGTCGTCAATACCGGGGCTATCTTAAAAGCGGTTGGTGCAAAAGTAAACGGTAGCATCCAAGCAGAAGGAGCAGCATTTGTAGACGTAAACTCCAACTCTGTTGTGGGGGGAAACGTCCAAATCGTCCAAGGCAGACGCGCCCGCGTCGTGAGTACGAGGATTAATGCAGATCTGTTATATGATTCCAACTCTGGAGCCTTGGTTGCCAATAACAACACCATTGGCGGCAACTTACAGGCATTCCAGAATACAGGAGGCGTGACCATCCGCCGCAATCGCATTAATGGTAACTTGCAGTGTAAAGAGAATAACCCAGCACCAATTGGTGGTGGCAATATAGTGAACGGCAGCAAAGAGGATCAATGCGCGCGGCTGTAAACTAACGCTTCAGTCCTATAGTAGCTTGGTCTAAATTGTGAGAAAATGGTTGATTATACCCAAGATTTTAACATTTTTAATACTCGCAAATAAGCCGGATTGCTATAGGGCTTATTCTTTGGATTTCTTGGCTTTATTTACACTCAGCTTACTGACTCAAGTGGATATTCAGCACACACTAAATTATTGACTTTTTGATTTTTCAGCCAGTCTTAATGGCTAAGACTGGCTGATTCTTATGGATCTATTTTTTAAATCGACTCTCATTTATCTTTATATATTTCTGATGTTGCAGTTCTGGAAATATCGTTTAACTTCTATTCGAGCCCGTATTTTTGTGTTTTATACGGTTTTAATTATTTTTGTAATGGGGATTTCTGTCCCCTTGATGATTAAATTTGTATTTAATGAAATTGATGACCGTGTTACTGATGATTTAGTGTACGATGTAGAACTATTTAGAGAGCTAGTAAAGAACACTCCCTGGGCTGTAATCAAACTTAGATTGGAAAGAGAATATATTCCATATCTTGAAAGACCTCAGCAATTATTTTATTTATTTAACCTTTATCTCACACATCGTACACCTGAAGATGATACTTACCTGATTACGGTTGTTAATGCAGAACCCTACCGCTCTTCCCCAGAAGCTTTACCGCCTGGACTAACGTTGGATTCTTCTTTAGTGCGCAACCTCAGTCGCCTTGAAAAACCGACAAAAGGTAGAACAACAATTGCCCAAGCACAAACAGGGGATGTGCTCTACATTGTAGAACCCATCTACGACAAGTCGCAGCAGCAAGTTATGGGCCGACTTATTGCTGTGCATGTGGTTGACGGAGAACGGCAAGAAGCATTGGTCGTTCTCCATATTGTGTTTGGAGTGATGGGGGGTGTTTTTCTGCTGTCATTGGTTGCCACTTGGTGGGTAGCTGGAGGAACCTTATCTCCAGTGTCGGCTATTATCTCTTCGGTTCATAGCATTAACGACCGAGACTGGTCGCGACGCATTACAGTTCGCGCTGATGGTGAGTTAGGGGATTTGGCACGCTCCTTTAATGACATGCTGGATCGCTTGAGTGCTGCGTTTGTCAGTCAACAACAATTTCTCAACGATGCAGGGCACGAACTGAGAACACCGATTACGATTGTGCGGGGCCATTTGGAACTGATGCTCCTTGATACCACAGCAGAGGCTGATGTTGAAACCTTAACCCTCGTTATTGATGAACTAGATCGCATGAGTCGATTAGTCAATGATTTGATGTTGTTGGCGAAGTCCGAACGGCCTGATTTTCTGATTCTCAAGCCTATCGATTTTTCGAGTTTTGTGGCTGAATTGTTTGTAAAGATTCAGGCTTTAGAGGATCGCAATTGGCATTTAGAAGTTGATGGCGATGGAACAATTGTGGGCGATTACCAACGCTTAACCCAAGCAGTTGTCAATTTAGCGCAGAATGCAGTACAGCATACTTGTTCCAGTGATAGCATTACGCTTGGGGCCTCCCTAACCCATCAATCTTTTGCACTTTGGGTGTCAGATACAGGCGAAGGAATTCCTGAAGCCGAACAAACCCGAATTTTTGAGCGGTTTGCTCGGGTGCGCTATACTCAGCGCCGCTCAGACGGTTCGGGTTTAGGGTTGGCCATTGTGAAAAGAATTGTAGAGGCGCACCAGGGCAAAATTCTGTTGGAGAGTAAACCCACGATTGGATCAACCTTTCGACTGGTTTTTCCACTAAACGCACACCGTATTCTGCTCTCTAATACCTCCCCAAACCATGATGCCAAGCTATGACTCAAATCTTAATTGCAGAAGATGAACCGCGTATTGCTTCATTTATTGAAAAAGGGTTAAGAAGTCAAGGGTTTGGAACCACTATTGCAGCTACCGCACAGCAGGCATTGGACTTTGCCATTAGTGGCTTGTTCGATCTACTAATTCTTGATTTAGGTTTACCTGGCCGAGAAGGCCTAGAGGTATTAGCCGATTTGAGAGGACAAGGCTCACTCATTCCTGTGATTATTCTGACTGCTCGTGATGGCTTACAAGACAAGCTTGCAGGATTAGAAGGGGGAGCGGACGATTACATGACCAAGCCATTTCGGTTTGAAGAATTGCTGGCTCGTGTTCGACTAAGGCTAAAGTCGAGCCAACAAGATACTTCCACTGAAATGTTGACCCTCAGCGCTCATAATATTGTCTTAGACTTAAAGACCCGCAAGGCAAAGTTAGACGGCCAATGGATTGAACTGCCTGCACGAGAGTTTATTCTGGCTGAGACGTTTTTTCGACACCCAGGTCAGGTTTTAACCCGACAGCAACTCCTCGACAGGGTGTGGGGATACGATTATGATCCGGGTTCAAACATTGTAGACGTGTATGTTGGCTACTTGCGCAAAAAGTTAGGAAGTTCGCTTATTGAAACGGTTCGCAGTGTAGGGTATCGACTCAATGCCTGAGGAGGGCAGGTCAACAACATCAGTATAAAACCCTTCCCTTTGCCACAAATCTGGCGGATTACAAGGGCCTATTTGGTTTTTTGTTCATCATTACAATGCATTGTCAGTAATGTAGGATTACCCAATTGGGAATAAGGGCAAAGTAAGATGGACAGCAGACCCTTATCTGCTGTCTTTGCCCCATCCAGAACCTGCACAACCTTGTCTGGGGAGAATTGGCGACGATGCCGATGGTGTCGAATTTATTTTGTTCTGTATCTTGATTGCCTAAATCTATGACTAATACGCCAAATTCTGTGGGAGATTTTGCAACTGCGGAGGCAGAAGCGCTGCTTCTAATGCTCCGTCGTAAACAGGGAACCTGGGTAGAATGGGGCCAAGCTTGCCAACAGCTTCAGAAAGCAGGTTATTCTCCTCAAGCCATTTTTGAGGAAACTGGATTTGAACCCGTTCAGCAGAATCAAGTGGGGGTTGCGGCGCAAGTCTATGCAGGGTTATTGCAGGCTCAGGCAGCACCCGAGGTGCTAGAACACTTTAACCATCGGGGCAGCGACATTCTATACGAGTTGAGAATTCTCAATCAAACGGATCGGGTGGCAGCAGCAGCGTTTGCGTTGCACCATCGTCTGGACTCCGATGAAGCCCATGACATCACCAAGGCCATCAAGGATGTTTCTCGCTTAAGTCAGTTGCCCTCTGGCTTTACAGATCATCCGGGTGATGCCGTGGCCTATCAATGTTGGAACCAGGCGCGGCAAAAGTCCGATTTACAAGAGCGATCGCGGTTGATTGCGCGGGGACTGCGGTTTGTCCATAGCGAATCCGCACGCAAGGCGTTGGAAAAACTTCTGACCGACTTTACGGTTGTCAAGGCTGCAACCCGTCCTAGAATGCCGCTCCATCAGCTAGAGTCCGAATTGGATCTGCCACGAATTGTACCTTTAGCTGGCAAATGGCCGCTCACCACCGCAGCGCTAACGGGCGTACCTGCCCTGCAAGCCGAGGGTGCCTTTCGTCTTGTGCGGTCGGAAGCAGCTTTCGCCTGTGTGCCATTACCAGGCTGGCAAGTACTGATGGCTGCAACTGATCCAGTGGCAGTGTTGTGGCATAGCGAACAACTTCCCTTGCCCGATCAACGCTCGGAAGAGTTATTGGTGGTGGTAGATCGTGCCCAACAAGAGTGGGATGTTCATAGCTACGTTGCCGTAGATGCAGAGGGTCAAGTGGATGTGCAGTGGTTTGCCGAAGCACCAGCTCAACCGATCCTAGGTCGCGTCATTTTGGTTTTGCGTCCCAAGCGCATTCTAGACGAGTCTGCAACTCAGGAATTGTGGCTCCTAGATGAGTAATGGGTCATGGGTGCAGGCTTGGTACAGTTCAGCCGTTCGGGGACAACCGCATTCCGATGTATAGTGCTTGGTGACGGTTTGGATCGGCAAAGCAATGCAGGCAGTACTATGCGGCTATTATGGCTACGGAAATGGTGGAGATGAGGCACTTTTAGCGACATTACTCCAGCTTTTGCCGTCTCATGTTTCTCCTGTCGTGTTATCCGGTAATCCTGCGCAAACAGAGTCACTGCACGGTGTGCCTGCCTGCGATCGCAATAATTTGGTTGCGGTATTTCAGCTATTGCGGCGATCGCAACTTTTTATTTGGGGGGGCGGCAGTTTAATTCAAGACAGCACCAGTGCGCTCAGTCCTTGGTTTTACTGCGGGTTAATGATTATGGCTCGCAGCCTAGGGCTAAAGACGATTGCTTGGGCTCAAGGGATTGGTCCGTTGAAGCGATCGCAAACCCGTTGGATTGCGCAACAAGCCTTCCGGCGCTGTTCTGCCATTAGCGTGCGTGATCGCGGCTCCCTCGATTGGGTGAAACGGTGGCACCTCGAAGCGATTCTCGCCCCCGATCCTGTTTGGGCCTTAGCCGCGCAGCCTGCCCCTGCCCTCGCCGATGGCCCTGCTCCCCGCATTGCAGTGGTCTTGCGCTCCCACCCTCTATTGACCCCTGAACGGATAGACTGCATTGGGCAGGCACTGCAACAGGTTCAAACTCAAACGCAAGGCACCATCCTGCTTGTGCCCTTTCAACAGAGCCAAGACTTGGGCGTTGCCGAGTTGCTGCATCACCAACTAAGTCCCAATAGGCTAACCCCCAGCAGCGAGATCATTGCATTAACAGATCCACGTCAGCTGAAAGGTATTTTTCAAACCGTAGATATGGCGATCGCCATGCGCTTGCACGGCTTGATGATGGCCGCAGCCGAGGGTTGTCGCTGCTTTGGCATTAGTTATGACC
>DATNQK010000444.1:0-8444 GCA_036704065.1 Stenomitos sp. | reverse complement strand
GTACCAAACGGGGCGAAAAGTCACCCAGGAGTTTAAGGAATCCATGGAAATCGTTTTTGATGCTTACTTGCCAAAGTGGAATTACACTGCCAAGCCGCAGAAAGCTTAATTCTGGATGTTATTTAATCCACGATCCTAAGTTAGCGAGATTGAGGCAATGACCACTCTGACAAAGTAGACAGATCGTTAAAGCTAAAATGTAGACTTTGAAGGATTGCCTTTGTCTTAGTTGGCTATCTTGAGGTGATCAATACAGTACTCAGGTGTGCAAGACGCTTTACCTCAGCCGATGACGTAAAAGTTAGCCGCTTTCTATCTTTTGGGTGTTGTATGCTGAAGGTGATCGCCATTCTCATTGCAGATTTGGCAAGTATTGCGCAGACGCAGAGACACACTCACATAACAAAGCGTCGATATTCATACAATCCCCATTCCCAAGAAGGTTGAAACTCTAATGCCCCTATCCACCAGCACAGGGCATCAGCCTTAAGTGGCTGACAAAGTCACAATAGTAATTGCGTTGCAATTCAAGTTCATCAAGCAATGATGATAAAGGGATTGGCATTGAAATTCAGCAGCCAACCTCAGCCATTGTTAACTCTGCCAAACCTAAAGCGATCACCTTACCCCGTGTTGAACGTTGTCATCAAACTTAAGCGCAATGTAAACTAGCCAGACTGCCTTGCTAAACACCCTGTTACTTCAGCCAATCTCAGCCAAGAAACGCACAAAGCCTCCAAACTGAACAAAATGACTGATTCTCGATGCGATCCTCTATCAACTCAACAATGAAGGGAATTGGCAAGACTTGCCCACAAACTTTGGATCCTACTCGACAGTATCAAGTCCTTAAGCCGACTTTGATAATTAATTTAGTGCTAAAGTAGCGACTTAGTGCAGTTCATGCCCCAATATTTGCCAATAGTAACCATTCCAGTTCAATAGGTTAAGGGTGATCTATTTTTGGTCAATCGAACTTATACTGAGTTCAAATTTGAGTCTTAGGAAGAGGCCTGATGAATCTTCGACTTATCTTAAAGTTAATCACACTCCCAACACTCCTCGGTTCGTTGCTAATGCTTGCCAACACAGAGGAAAGAGCTTCTGCGGCTAATGTATCTACTTCGACGCCGGGACAGTTAAGTTGTGACTGGCCTTCAGACCAAAAACTTAAAGAATCAAGCATTCGGCATCATCAAAATATTCTCCTCGCGTCCTCAGGACTTAGTGATACGGGCCTCCTTAGCTTCAGCGAAGCAGAAAGCGATGCTGCTGCTGTTTTGTTTGGGTGTGATTGTTCTGCCTGTATTAACGCTCTCCAGCAACTGCGAAGGCAGCCATTATTGAAGAACAGTAATGGTAATGGCCATTGCTTGTCAGCGATGCAGCGCCGAGTATCACCTCAAAAGATGCAAGAAGTACTCCAGAAGTTAGACATGAGTGAGGCTGAACAAACCCGTTGATTTGTCGAGCAGAAGTGACAATCAAGTTTTGCAATTAAAAAGGCTTCAACAAGCTAAGTGCTGTTGCTGCCTAAGTTAGCATTGTTGGTACTTGGCCTTACCCATAACAAATTGGGTAATCAATGTTATGACCTTACGCATACTGTGCGGAGTGAATAGGAGGAGTGAAACCTTCTGGCATAAGGGTATTAAAAAAACAGCTCCACAGATGGCGGAAGAGCGCGATATCTTTTACCGCTAATATTTGGCGTCTTTTATTACAGCGAGAGTGATACTGCAGCCTTGGAAGCGGAGAAAGGCGATCGCTGCTACAGTTCAATGAAAAACCATAACGTTTGCTTTAACAGGGCGCTATGTCCGTCTGGAGAATTGCGACAGCGACCTAGAACTCATCGATTGACAAGACCACAAAGAACCTCAATGTCCCTACTGGCAAGACGTACGGTTGGCTTGACCCATCTTGTACTTCAATAAGGTTAAAAGCGATCGCTCAAGCGCCTAAACCTAATTTTTTGCCCTCACAAGAAAAGTATAGTTTTGGTTTAACCCAATCTATGGGGAATCGTTGTAGCTACTGGTCTGTCTAGAAGCAACATTAGAAATTTCAACGCCTTCAACTTTCCGAGGATCAGTATTAAGGAGGACGTTGTACTGCCGAAATTATCTTCTAATAGAACCACAGCCTAACATCTCTAAAAACACTCAATTGATGGAGAAGTACAATGAGCAGTGGTCATGCCAGCCATAAAGGAAGTGGAATTAAACATAGTCATGATTCTGGACAACTTGATTCTGCTGCCACAACCCCAGCAGTCAACCCTGAAGATCTCTTAGAAGAAGACCAGGGATATCCCTTCGATGCCGAAGCCGAGGTGAATCTAGAGGCGATAGAACGTCCGAAAACCCCTTCATCACCGCAAGATGCTTAAATCACTCCGAGTAAGTCTGTTTTCTCTCAAAAACAAGCTTCTTTTGGCCTTTAAGCAAGAATCTTGCTAGAACTTTATTCTTTCCTGATCATCATTAGTAGATCAAAGTGAACTGATTGCTGTACGACTACTCACCCGTTATTACTCCAGTAGGACAGTATGGGTAAAATCAATGCCATTGCAGAGCAGAATAGCCCATCCCCCCTAGAACAAACTCAAACCCCATCGCATACCTTAGTTCTAGCTGGACTCTTTTTAGGAGCAGGGCAGGCAGGCTTCTTTGATGGCATTGTTCTCCATCAACTCCTGCAATGGCACCATATGTTCTCTAGTATTGAAACGGCTGTTACGGTTGCGGGACTGGAGCTAAATACGCTTGGTGATGGTCTATTTCACTTGTTCGATTGGGTGATGGTTTTGATAGGGATTGCCTTACTTTGGCATGCTGCCCATAGGCAACTGCTTTCAGGACGCCGGTTTATGGGTGCTTTACTGATGGGAGCAGGACTCTTTAACGTGATTGAAGGACTGATCGATCATCAACTCTTAGGCATTCATCACGTTAAGCCGGGTATTCATCAATTTGCTTTTGATATGAGCTTTCTAGGGATTGGTATGGCGATCGCAGGAATGGGTTGGCTGCTTTTAAGGACAGACTGAAGTGACAACCATTATGGCCTCGCCCTTGCCATAAAAACTGGATTAGTCAAACTTTTAGGAGGATTTGTTAGGATGCTTACATTTCATAGAGAATTTGTCTTTGTTGACACTTTAGAAGACCATTGACCCACAATAGAAGGAGCCTTTGCGGTCAGGTGAAGTTCTTGCATTTGAACTGTCACTAAAGGATGTGCCAAATTAAGTGAAGAGAAAGGGCTTTCTGATGGGATAGAAAATTGACACGGAACCCATTTCAAACGTGTCTCAAAGTTCCCTTGAAACTTAAGGACATCTTGAGAAAGCCCGCTAAAGACATTGCCAGAAATGTTGTATTTGTACCAGAAGGAAAGTGGAAGCCCAACCTGGCTATATTGAGCTCGACACAAACATAAATTACCTTGTGAGACCTCAATATGACGATCATTCCAGTTAAAATCAGCCATTTCTTTGGGAAGGCCCCAAATGTTGCGTCCGCCTTGGACAGAATCTGGATGATCTACATAGATATGTGAAATCCAAGAACCGATTATGCCTTGATAACGCACTAAGGCGCTTACCACAATTAATTCGTGATAGCTCAGGGTTGAGTTTTCATCATAGACCGACAGGTAAAGTCCACCTAAGGTTTTCCCTGGAAGGATAAAAACAATCTCTAAGTCTGGTGGAACGACAATTTTTGCTGTTTCTAAGTCGATCAAATGAAAAGATTGCAAAGCATTTCCATAGAGATGCCAAGGAGCAGGAGGATAACTCATGATCGACAAACCTGAATAATTCCTATACCTAATTCTCACACAAATAGATAAACAATTGACTGAGCCAGGAGGTAGATTCAACCTTTTTTGACGTTACTTAGGCGGTTTGGCAGTTAGTCCCTTTAGGCTGCCTTGTGAAAGGTAATAAGATTTTGAATTTTGTCTGCGCTGAGATTGGGGAGAGCCTTCGCTTATTGCTAAGGCTTTTTCTGATATTACATCACCTTTGAGGTCATCGGGAGTCCTAGATTTACTAGATATTATCATTTCACAATTCTACTTCCCGTTTATCTAGCTCTACTTTTGAAAAGTAAACATAAAACTCTAACTATTTCTAATCAATGTGTCTTCCTTTAGATGGACACTTTTAATTTTAATTGCACTGAAACTATTAGAGAAACAATAGTTTGCAGCCACTGAAATAGAAATGGCCAAACTCTTTACACATTCCTAGGCCTAAAGCAATGACTCAACACACAAGCTTTGACTCCCAAAATGTATCTGACGATGATGCAAGCCGTGCTAGAGCAGGAGAAAAACCGAATGCATCAGGTGGTTCTACTCCTAGCACAACTGAAGATCATATCCCCAGCACATCTGAACCGTATGCAACGGATCTACCCTCCGCGAACACTCCCGATCCAAATGTGGCTAATCCAGAAACAAATCCGAATGCAGCGTTGAAAACAGAAACTGAATAGATTAGTGAATCATTTTTCAGTAGATATTGAGAATCGTAAGATTTGGATCAGGCTCCTACTATCGGTAATCTTTCAGTATCAAAACAAAAATGAATGTCTATACTCGTCTTTAGATTATTGAGATCTGAAAACAAGATCCTCAGGTAGATTGTGAAATACCTTTTCAAACCGTTTTGAAATTGACCTGGATGCAAGCCACTATAGCTGGCATTAATTCCTGTTGTCGATTATATGTACTGGTGCTAGTGTTGCGATTTGGAAACCTTTGAGTAAGCACTCACACAAATAGTATCAAGGTACTTAACAATCATCGTAAATACAACAGGCGTAGTACTTCGTGTACTTGTCATGATTATGTTTTTTCTGTCATAGGATGGAGGGCTTGACTTGGAAAGATTCTTAAGATCTTTACATCAGATGAACAAGTAGCTCTTTGTGTAATTCTTACCTTAATAATATGAGTTTTCTTTCGATTGAAGAACTGAAAGAATTGTTTGAGCAGCAACAGGGATTGTGCGTCTCAATCTACCTTCCCATCGTACAGCTTGGCTTAGAAACACAGCAAAATTCTGTGCGATTCAAAAATTTAATTCGACGGGCAGAAGCGGAGCTAGAGAAAAATGGATTGTCTGCCCCTGATGTTCGTGAGCTACTTCAGCCTGCGACAACTTTGGATGAAGACGACTTTTGGCAGCAGCAAGATGCAGGGTTGGCTTTATTTCTGACAGAAGGGTTTTTCCGCTTCTATCGCGTACCCATCGAGATGATTGAACTGGTTGTCGTAGGCGATCGCTTTCACCTAAAACCGTTAATTCCACTCCTTAGCGGCGATGATCGTTTCTACATTCTCACACTTGGTCAGCGCGACCTACGTCTTTTGGAATGCAACCGATATGGCATGACTCGGGAAGTCGAAATCGAAGGCCTACCCCAAAGCATGGACGAAGCATTGCAATACGACGAAACGTCCAAGGATGAACAGCGGCGAGTAGGCGGTGGTGCAGGTCGAGCAGCCCTCCAAGCAGGCTCTTACCACGGACAAGGTGCTGATCGCGAAAATACCAAGGAAGACTTGCTGCAATACTTTAATTTAGTCGATAAAGCATTACATGATTTTTTCCACAACCGTCGATCACCCCTTGTTCTAGCAGGGGTTAGCTATTTGCTGCCGATTTATCAAGAGGCAAACACTTACAACTTCATCATGGAAGAAGGGATTCAGCACAATACCAAGCAACAAACCGCGCAAGAACTTCATGCAGAAGCGTGGGCGATTGTGGAACCTCAATTTGAAGCTGACAAGCAAAAAGCAGTTGATTACTATCATGAGTCAATTGCGACTGGCAAAGGATCAGCCGACTTAAACGAAGTGATTCAAGGTGCATTCTATGGCCGGGTTGAACAGCTTTTTGTTCCGGTTGGCGTGCAAAAGTGGGGACATTTTGATGCAGAGTCAATGGAGCTTGAGATTCATAATGATGCACAGCCTGGGGATGAGGACTTACTGAATGCAGCAGCCATTCAAACAATCTTTCATGGAGGAACGGTGTACGCAGTAAATGCGGAGAATGTACCGGATGATGTCCCTGTTGCTGCAGTATTTCGCTACTAACCGCGGAGCGCCAAGACAAGTTTTAGTGTAATTTGACAGTCAATGCCTTAAGTAATCACTTCAATCGCTATCAGGCTGTATGAAGTTTCATCTATAGCGCTGTTCATTGTTACTACTAAATGTAGTGTAAAGCTGAAGCTCTGCAACAGCGTTTTGCGATCGCATCAAAAGGAATCAGGTGAAGCGGGTGCCCCACATTCAGGACGGAAATCCAACTGACTCCCTCGGTACCTTTGACCAACGAGAGGGCATCGCAGTGTTGCTCTACCTCATGATGGATCAGCTGTAAAAACTAGTTCTATTAGATAAAGCAATGGGAGGTGGCAAGAGCTTAATTGCTTTTGAAAACTGGAGAGCTAGCAATTTCATCACAGAATCTGCTGCTAAAAACCGACAAAATAAAAAGCCTTGCTCTTAATTGCAACTTTCCTCTGGAAGTTCGTAGAGTGTTCTACAACCTTCTTGAAGAATTGTGCATATTATTGCTACTTCACTTCTACAAATAGCGAAAATAGGATCGTATAGAGGGTAACACTTTGCTTGGTTAGTCCAGCAGACCAAAAGTGAGCGTTAGCCCCACCCTACAGTGAAGCGAACAGCAAAATGGTGCACAGTATCAATACGCCAAGCCTGAGTGCTACAGATTTAGATCGATTAGCAGATGACCTAAATCGGGATGGAATTTGTGTTATTCGCGGATTATTTGAGCGATCGCTAATTGAAGAATGGTCAGATGCTTTCAATTCCTTGCTCAAAGAGCGACAGCAACAACCCAATGGAGTTGCTCCAAGAGGAAAAGCCCGTGGCTATGTTACCTTACCCTGGAGAGCTCCCTTTGCTGACCCAAAGGTGTTTGCTAATCCCACCATCTTGGGTGTGATTGATCGGGTCTTCTACCAAGAGTACAGACTGGTTCAACTAGCGGCGGATATTCCCATGCAGGGATCCGAGTATCAAGAAATCCATCGCGATTTTCGACCTCTATTTTCCGACCAAATCGTCACGCCACTTTACGCCTTAGCCGTAAACTTTCCTTTAGTGGATGTTACGGCTGACAATGGCCCCTTTGAGATGGCGCGAGGAACCCATGTCATGCCACGGGAAGAGGCGCTAGTCAAAGTACATGCGGGCGAAATTCCAATGGAGCAGTTCTACATGCAGTTGGGTGATGTGATGATTCGATCGCCCCTAGCATTACATCGTGGCACCCCGAACCGTAACCCCCAACCCCGTCCCATGATTGTGATGGGTTACGTCATGCACTGGCTTCATACACACATTGTTGATTTAACTTTGCCCAGAGAGTATTACCAAAGCTTGCCAACTCAACTTCAACAAATGCTGCGGTGCAAGATTGTTGATCACTTGTTAGAGAGCGGTGTTGAAACATACATTAACTTCGAGTACTAAGACACACCTGGAATGAACTAATCCCCAAGGGATGAGAAAGGATGCACATACCATCTTGAAACTCAGGCCCCCTGGTTGAGCCCTATGGCTTATGATGGACAGGATTTCAGCGGTGTAGAGGTATATTCATTATGAGCGAGATGCTGTCGTTTAACACATTAATTGACGTCGTCAACAAAATATTTGACGCGAGCTATGAAGAGCTAGAGAGCTTGATGAGAGTAGGTTTTTGGTAAGAAGTAGCAGTTTTCGAGTGATAGAGCGAGATTAACAAATTGAGTGTCGCAAATTTTGGGAGTAGAGAGAGGGGTAAAATTAACAAAATGTTTGACGCCAGCGAAGTGAATCAGAAAGAGAGATAGAAGCGAGAATGAATTGATTGCAAGGGTTCTGGTCAAGAGGATCTGCAAAAAATTAACAAATTAAGTGACGCAAAGGGATTATATATTTAGAGAAGAGAATTGGTAGAGCATATTAGAGGTCGATGAAGCGAAACGAGAAAAGTGAACGCCAAAAGCAGTTAAAGGTGGAACGAGAGTCTCAAGCCGCATCAACAGAGCATAGAGTTGTATGTGGGATAGGAGGAGATATGCCCTTGAAAGTGCAAGAACGGGTAGAGGGAATCCAAACATTGCTGCTTTACGAGGGAAGGGAAGGGTATGTTGAAAAACAACGAGAATTGGCGGAGAAATTAGGGATTAGCCAACGGAGTGTGCAACGGCTCGTAAAAAGATGGCGAGAGGAAGGGCTAAAGGGATTGCAAGTGCGTCCAGGCGGAGATCAAGGGCAATTCTGGGTGGGGGAAGAGTGGGAAAAATACATCATTAAGACGTATCGAGAAGGAAATCTGGGCAGTAGTCGGATGACGCCAGCGCAGGTGGCGGTACGAGTGAAAGCAAAGGCACAAGCGGAGG
>DATNQK010000443.1:0-4382 GCA_036704065.1 Stenomitos sp. | reverse complement strand
GAATCACAAGGGGATTTGTCATAGCGGTTGTCTCAGCTTTTCTAAGAATGCGCGCCAAGCGAACTGAGGTAGGGCAAGCATACGGCGCCATCGCCAAGGTTCTTGGTATAGGCGATAGACCCATTCCAAATGATTTTCACGCAGCCATCTAGGAGCACGCTCTTTGCGCTCGGCCCAAATATCGAAACTTCCGCCCACGCCAATCCAAACGGCATGGGGAAGAATATGGCGGTGCTGGGCAATCCAGTACTCCTGACGCGGAACGCCAAGGCCAACATAAACGAGTTGCGGTTGCAAAGCCTGCAGCCGTTCTAAAAATGAAGGCATATCCGACTCATCAATGTACCCATGCTGGGTGCCCACAATGTTGAGGCCTGAAAAGCGATCGCTCAACTTTTCAGCAGCTTCTGAGGCAACACCAGGAGAACCGCCAAAGAAAAAGATAGACCAAGGCGATGCATCGCCAGCCGATTGCTTCAGTAACGCTTCTGATAGTTCAATTCCAGGGCATCGCGCCACTGTCCGCCCATTCAACTGCAGATACAGTACAATTCCAGCTCCATCAGGAATCACCAGCTCAGCACTGCGAATGATGTGAGCAAGCTTAGGTGTTTTCTCGGCCTGTATGGTCATTTCAGCATTGAGCGTCACCACATGGGTGCCTTGCCCGTTGCGGATACGTTCTGACAGCCATGCGCCGTAATTAGGCACAAGATGGACAGGAAAGCCCAACACCGAGCCTTTACCAGGATTTGACGGGTTGTGCCGATTTAAGTCAGAAGTTACAGATCTCATGCAGCGACTAATTTTTCCTTGAGGTGGAGCGCTAGCGCTGGAATACATCTGGAGCAATTCAATCCTCTCTTTTTCAAGTTCATTCGATTGACGGCCCAGACAAGACAGCTCTGTACTGTCTTGAACCCTACACCGACCCTAATTGAGGTTTCTTCATTGGGATCGATCTAGGCATAGAGTACCCAGCACAAGATGTACTCATGCTATTCTGCCTCAAATCTTGCTTGTCAAGGAAAAAAAATGGACTAATCAGGAATGTTTATCTCAGGTTTCCAGAGCAGGCTAGTCCGCAATTTTAATGGGAAATGTTTGCGGATAAGGCTGCATCATCAACGACTGTACCGTCCGTTAAGGTCGTGTGCTTAAAAAGGGCATCTTGCAAATTCGCCTTGCACAGGTTGGCCTTATACAAAGATGCGCGGCATAAGTTTGCCTTTTTCAGACTAGCCTCCAGCAAATTAGACCACTCTAAACAGGCTTCAATCAGGTTACTGCTTTCAAAATTGGCATGGTAGAGGTTAGCCATATAAAAATTGGTGCGCATTAAATTGGCCTGCAAGAAGTCTGCTAACCTTGCCTCCGTAGCCTTTAAGTTCGCTTTGCTAAGATTGGCGCGGCGCACAATCGCTTTGCACAGGTTAGCGCCCTGAAGATTCGCTTCAGTGATCGTTGTTTTGTACAGATCGGCCCCCTCTAAACAGGCCTCTTGCAAATCTGTACTGTGCAAATTAGCTTCAATTAAATCTGCAAGACGCAAATTGGCTAACTTCAAGCATGCGCCGCGTAAATTGGCATTTCTCAGGTCGGTTCCTTCTAGATTTGCACCTGAAAGGTTGACACTGGAAAGGTTGGCAAACTGCAGACTAATACCGCTGAGATCTGCCGCGACAAGATCAGGGGTAACTGCAAGGTTATCAATGCGCCAATTGTTCCAATCATTGACACCTTGTCTAAGAAGGGCGACTTGTTCTGCGTTGGCCATGGAGGTTTGTCCAAGCTCAGGACTACGGAAGGAGGTGTATCAGCGACAGCGCGCTACAGTACCGTTAAACTATTCCAGAGTATTGTATAGCGCTGTGTTCGCATAGTCTGCCGCACAGAGACCACCTGAGATAGGATGTTCTGCCTTCACGCCTAAAAAGTAGTTTGGTGCTATTTGAGGCGTTCTCTTTGACGGAGTTTGTGAAGACTATAGCTCGTTTGAACCACACCCTTAGTTAGGGGTTGGCCCAGTTCTCGTTCTAATTCAATGATTTTGCTATAGAGATACTCGATGGTTTGCTTTTTAACCCAGCCACGTTCAACAACTATTTCACCAAACCTCATCCCTGTGGCAGCTTGATCGCTCAACGCTACGTCCACTTGGGAAGGGGTTAATAAACCTGCGTCTATTAGATAGCTACCCAAGCGTTTATCAGCGGGATCATAAGAAATCATGGGCGTTTGCTCTAAAACGAGACAATGATGGTGGCTCGTGACGGGGGATTTTAGGAGATAAATCTGAGAAGGGCTGACACTAAAAAAGGGAACACATACTTACTGTACCCAGGCTAGCGTCTAATCGATCACCCCACATCTGTTTAAGGGATCAGTCAATGTATGGGGTACAAGACCACTAAGAGGCCACGGCAGCCATCAGGGGTGCAGGCATGTCGAAATTAGCGGTAATGCTCTGAATATCGTCTAAGTCTTCTAGGGCATCCATAAGCTTGAGAATTTTTCGAGCTTGATCCGCTTCGACTATCTCGACCCAGGTGTTGGGTATCCACCTCAGTTCAACATCAGAGACAGGATATCCCTGATCTTTTAAAGAGCGCGCAACGGACTCCAGGCGATCGCTACGGCAATAGACCTCAAGGGTTGGCGATGCTTCGTCCTCAACTGTTTCGTAAGATTCAGCATTGGCTTCTACCAAGCTTTCAATCAGGGTGTCTTCATCAACAGAACCGCTGAGGGTCACAACGCCTTTTTGATCGAACATCCATCCCACACATCCAGTTTCACCAAGGTTACCGTTTTGTTTACTAAAGGCAGCTCTCAAATCGGCAGCGGTACGATTGCGGTTGTCGGTCAGGGCTTCGATGAGAATCGCAACACCGCCAGGGCCATACCCTTCATAACGGATTTCTTCCCAGCTACTGCCGTCTTGTCCCCATTGCCCTGAACCTTTGGCGATCGCCCGTTCAATGTTGTCATTGGGAATCCCCGCAGCCTTTGCCTTTTCGATGGCACCCCGGAGTTGAAAATTAGCGTTAGGGTCGGGCAATCCGTGACGGGCTGCAACAATAATGGCCCGCGAGAGCCGTGCAAATACCTGACCTTTCTTAGCATCCACCCTGGCTTTCTGCCGTTTGATGTTTGCCCACTTGCTATGTCCTGCCATAAATCGAATACAAAAGCATCCTCGGGTTTAGTTTTCCTATTTTAACGGTGCGCTGTTATTTCCTAACGGTAGGATTTACCTCAGACCTGTCTCAGGAGTAGCACTGGAGTATAAGGACACACCCTCTCATAGATCAGGCGAAATAAGGCTGCTATAGTAAGCCTTGCGAGGGTTTAGAATGCTAGGCTATTTCTCTGGTTTGAGCTATCTGATGTGGATGTCGCTGCTTGCTAGTAGGTTGACTGAAATTTGTAAACGCATCGCCTTTCGGCACTGGCGAAGACTCTGTGCGGTAGTGCTGTTGTTCAGTATGGTTGTGCTGACGGGGTGTACATCAGCCGTTCCTGAGCGCTCTGAAGCAAACCCACTTAAACTAACCCTCTGGCAAGGCGTCAACCCACCCCCCAATCGGGATGTACTGCAAAAGCTTGTTGATCGCTTTAATCAAACCCATCCCCAAATTCAAGTCGAGTCTGTTTACGTCGGCCAGCCCGATCAACAATTACCCAAAATTTTAGCGTCCGTTGTCGGCAATGCACCGCCAGATTTACTGTGGTTTAACCCCACCCTAACGGGGCAATTAATTGAACTAGATGCAATTCAACCGATAGATGAGTGGTTAGATCGCTCTCCTGTAAAGGCCCAAATCGATCCGGCATTGTTCGCGACCATGCGCTACGAGAATCGGCTATGGTCAATGCCTTTCGATACCAATAATGTTGGCATCTTCTATCGACCTAGTTTATTTAAGGCCGCTGGTATTGATAAGCCACCCCAAACGTGGACGGAGTTTCGCAACGTTGCACGGCAGTTAACCCAAGACACCAATGGCGACGGTCGTCCAGATCGTCATGCCATTCAACTGGCTTTAGGGAAAGGGGAATTTGCAGTCTTTACTTGGCTCCCTTTTTTGTGGAGCAGCGGCGGTGAGATAGCAACTAAACCTACTACACAAGGCTTGCAGGTGACCGTCGATTCGCCCGAAACGACGGCTGCATTAGAGTTTTGGCAAGAATTGGTCAACGATGGATCGGCCATTTTGTCCCAGCCTGAGCGTGGTTATGAACTCGACAACTTTTTAGCAGGCAAAGTAGCCATGCAAATCTCCGGGCCTTGGACCTTGGGGCAACTGCAACAGTCAGGCGTAGATTTTGATGTGTTTGCGATCCCAACCCAAGCTCGGCCTGCAACAGCCTTAGGCGGT
>DATNQK010000442.1:0-2751 GCA_036704065.1 Stenomitos sp. | reverse complement strand
CTCGGATTCGCCAACGCGCACAAGATTCAGAGGCGGCGATCGCCCGACGCTTAGAGCGGGCTCAAGTTGAGATTGCTTGTGCAGATGAATTTGACATCCAGGTGATGAACACTGATCTGGATGAAACCGTAGCGGCGCTAGAAAGTATTTTAGAGCTTACTCAGCCCACATCTTTACCTGCGGAAGTGAATTGAACTCTGCCCAAAGGGTGACAAGGAAGCTTTCAGTTTTAGGTAGACTCAATAACTTATACCGCCGATGCAAAGACGATGACGAATACCGTATTCGATAGAACATTCCGAGACAGTCAGGGGACTGTTGTCATTGCGCAGCCGCCTAACCCACCGCTGTGGACTTGGTTGATTGCGACTCTATTGAAGCTGATTGCTCCTCCAGGCGTAATTCAGTCGGGGTTAGAGGCGATCGCTTTCGGGGCCTTGTTTACTTGGGCTTGGCTAGAACTCTTTGATGGGGTGAACTACTTCCGGCGAGCATTGGGCGCGATTGTCCTTCTGTTTATCATTTTTATGAAAGCTCAGCCATAAAAACCGAGGAGCCTAAACAGGCCCAATGCATACCTAGACGAATCGACTAAAGCCTACTCCTGCTCAAAATAACCCTCAATGTCTTGAACCTGACAAGGCTTGTGACGAAGGGTGAGGAGGAGGCTCTAGCTGTGTTTTACTTGCTGTAGTAGAAGGGTGCTCTCTCTACCCTAAGAGATTAGGGGAGAGCAGGTTCTTCTAGCATCAGCTTAGATCGCTTAAGCGGTTCAGGAATCTCAATGGGGTATTTCCCAGTGAAGCAAGCGGAGCAGAAGCTGGTTGTACTTTCACGGGTTGCTTCCAACATGCCTTCCCAACTCAGATAACAGAGCGAGTCAACACCAATTTGTTCTGCGATTTCAGCAATAGACTTGGTGGCGGCAATTAAGTGATCTTGACTGTCGGTGTCTATGCCATAGAAACAAGGATGGGTCACCGGGGGAGAAGAGATGCGCATGTGTACTTCCGCTGCCCCAGCATCCCTTAGGGTTTTGACAATTTTGCGGCTGGTGGTTCCGCGCACGATGGAGTCATCCACGATCACTACCCGCTTTCCTTCGAGAACGTCTCGTAGCGGATTAAGTTTCATGCGAATGCCCATCTCTCGCATTTTTTGGGTGGGCTGGATAAATGTACGGCCTACGTAGCGGTTTTTGATGAGTCCTTCAACGTAGGGAATGCCTGATTTTTGAGAAAAGCCAATGGCTGCGGGAATGCCAGAATCTGGCACTGCGATGACGATGTCTGCCTCGACTGGCGACTCCATGGCCAAATAATGACCAATGCGCGTACGGTAGCTGTAAAGGCTTTCTCCGTGCATTTGGCTATCGGGTCGGGCAAAATAAATCATTTCAAAAATGCACAACTTCCGCTCTGGCTCGGCGCTCCAATGAAACGAAGCAAGTCCTTGCTCGGTAATCCACACCAATTCGCCCGGTTCGACATCGCGGATATACTCGGCACCAATAATATCTAAGCCGCAGGTTTCGGACGATAAAACATAGTGCAGGGGGCCTTGGTCATCGGGGTCTTCTTTGGGCAACAGGCCGATCACCAAAGGACGAATCCCATGAGGATCACGAACGCCCATGATACCTTCGGGAGTCCCGACGACTAAGCTAAATGCTCCTTCACATTGGCGACAGGCGGCAATGGTGCCTTCAATCCAGTTTTTACCCATGGCGACTTCGTGGGCGATCGCACAAGCAATCCCTTCTGAGTCGGTGGTGCTTTCCAGTTCCCAATTGTCAGCCACGAGCTGATCGCGTAGTTCGACTGCATTGACCAAATTGCCATTGTGGGCCAGCGCTAAATGGCCTAGGCGCGTTTCTACGACCACAGGCTGAGCATTCACAATGCGGCTTGATCCAGTGGTGGAATAACGGGTATGCCCGACTGATATAGACCCGAATAGGGTTTGCAAGATGGATTCGTCAAAGACCTGAGTCACCAGACCCATGTCTTTATGCAAATGAACCTGTTCCTGATCAAAGGTGGCAATGCCTGCCGACTCCTGACCTCGATGCTGTAGCGCAAATAAGCCAAAGTAGGTCAGCTTTGCAACCTTAACGCCGGGTGCAAACACCCCAAAAACGCCGCAGGCTTCTTCTGGCTTGTCGGCAGGCTCAGGTTTACGAGAGCCGCCTTCATCTAAGGTCAACGTATCGGTCAACGGATGAGAAAGCGCAGAGGAAAATGCGGCCATGTCGGGAATGACTCCTAATGCAAAAAAGTAATTGAATCGTCGGGAATGAAACCTGCGGTTGAATCCCCCTGAAACCTGCTAGTCAGCCGCCAATGCCGTTTCAATGGCAGTGAGCCAAGGAGAAGAAATATCTTCCATACTAGCGTTGATTAAGGTCAGGTTATTTTCGGTTTTTACTACGAAGCCTTGTGATCCAGGAGTGACCTGGCCCAGCTTTTGCCACGCATGGTTGAGAAACTGTTGCAAATAGTCTTCCCATTCTCCTTGGTACATCGTATCAACGGATACTAAAATTCGAGCACCCCCTTCCCCAAAAAGAATTTCGTCCCATCGTAGGGCAGAGGCAGGGGTTGGAATTGAGATTTGGGCACCCAACTGACCTGCAATACAGGCTTCTGCTAAGGCGATCGCCACCCCTCCTTCGGCGCAGTCGTGGGCTGAGCGTACCCAACCTTGACGGATGCCGTGGCGACACACCGACTGGACAGCCGCTTCCAGTTC
>DATNQK010000441.1:0-5459 GCA_036704065.1 Stenomitos sp. | reverse complement strand
TGCCATTAGAAGCCGTCAGCACATCCCCTGGATGCACCGCACGACCGCTGATCATGTTTTCGGTCGCCGCCACGATAAAATGCACCTCCGCCGCAGGCTTCAGTAACCCGACCACCTTGGCCGCACCCAACGTCGCCGCCGACCCCGCCATGTCCATCTTCATGGTTTCGATGCCGCTGCCGGTGGGCTTCAGGTTTAAACCGCCAGAGTCGAAGGTTAACCCCTTACCAATAATCGCCAGCTTGCGAGTGGGTGTGCCTTGGGGCTTGTAGGTTAAGTGAATAAATTGCGGGGGCAAATCCGAAGCCTGTGCCACTCCCAAAAAGGCACCCATTCCCAGGGCTTCGCACCCCTCCTTGTCCAACACCTCTACGTTCATGCCGAGCTCCGCAGCCAGTTGACGAGCCGTTTCTGCAAGGCTAACGGGCGTCACCACATTTGCGGGTGCATTCACCAGTTCACGAGCCAGAATTACCCCTTCGCATACTTGCTGGGCCTTGGCGATCGCCGCTTCTTGCCCACTTGCACCCAAAATTTCGACCTGCTCAACCGTCACCTTATGGCCGTTACTCTCCGGCTCAGACTTGAAGCGATTATCTTGATGCAGGGCCAGTAATACTCCTTCTGCGATCGCTTCTGTAGAGCGTGCCGCATCCTCTTTGACCATTGGCAGCGAGAGGCCGACCGTCTTGCACTTTTGCTTTTGGCCCGTGCGTGCCACAGTTGCAGCCGCTTGGCGGAGTCCTTCTAAGGTCCAGCCTTCAGCCTTGCCGAGACCCACCAGCACTACCTTTCGGGCAACGCCGCTTTGAGAAGGGGAACGCAAACTGGCCGTTTCCCCAGACTTGCCCTTAAATTCACTTTCGCTGGCAACCTCTTGTAGCAGACCATCCAATGCCGTATTCAGGGCTTGGAAAGCCGCCGATTGTTCCATTTGGTCTTCAAAAAAACCAATGCCTAAACAGTCTCCAGCCCATTGTTGCAGCGGTGTATCAGTGGCTTGAATCTTCATAGATAGTGTCTTGACCTCAGCTGAACATTTCGTTCACAGTTCTTCATGAATTCTATTTTCTCAGACAGAATGCGTCTTGAGTGCGATGAAGTCAGCAGTCTATACAGTTGTGCAACATGAGCAGTCTTACCTATTAGTATGGGTAGTCTAGAATGCGAACAACTGTTGCGTATGGGCAAAAAAGGGCAATTAGAAGCCATGCGGGAATCTTTGTTTTATACCCTCAAGCGATCCTCTCCTCTTTTAATATCAATGGGTTTGGGCGGACTGGCCGTCGTTGGTGCGTTATTTGCCCTCTCAAAAGCTTGGATGCCTGTACCCACCCCCACCGCAGAGACAACACTGCCATCGACGCCTCAAACGTCTCGGGTGCCTGCTTACTCATTTCAGTCTGCAACGGTTCGCCGCTTGGGTTTAGAAAGTTTGGCCACCCAAGGCTCGCCCCTAGAGCAGCAACAAGCGCGCTTTATTCTGGGGGCTGATGCAGTGCGTGCTGGCGATGGCAAGATGGCATTGCGCTGGCTAGAGGGGTTAGAGCAACGCTATGCAGTGCTGACGCCTAACATTTTGGCACTGCGTGCTCAGGCCTATGCCTTGAACCAAGATCAGGGGAATGCCACAGAACTGTGGAAACAAGTGATTCAGCAATTCCCTAGCAGTGCTGCTGCGGGAGAGGCCTATTTTGCCTTAGGCAAACAAGATCCGCAGGCGTGGGATCAAGCGATCGCCACCTTACCTGCCCACCCTCGCACCGTGGAAATCGCCCTAGAACGCCTCAAGAAGCAGCCCAAGAATCCTGCATTGTTGCGCCTAGTGGCCCAATATGGGCTACATCTGCCAGACTACAAAACCTATCTAGACCGCTGGGTTCAAATTGCTGGGCCAAAACTGACCCCCCAAGATTGGCAAATTGTGGGCTTTGGGTACTGGGAAAAACAGCAATATAAACCCGCTGGCTTGGCCTACAGTAAAGCCGTGTCTAGCTCTCGCAACGCCTACCGTGCCGGGCGTGGGCTGCAATTGGGAGATGAGTCAACGGCTGCGATCGCCGCTTACGAAAAAATGATTGCAGCCTTCCCCTCTGCCCCCGAAACCCCCAGAGCTTTAATTCGTTTGGCCGATTTGACAGACGACAATAGTGCGGCGGTCGCGCGGTTAGATCCGGCCATTACCCTAGCTGTGCGGCTCAACCGCCCCGAAGATGCTGCGGATGCCCTGGCCCGTAAAGCACGACGGCTCAAAGCCGTTAACCCTGCCCAATCCGCGGCAGCAGAAACCCAACTGTTTAGCCAATTTAGTCAAACCGATGCGGCTGCAACCCTAAGATGGCAGAAAGCTTGGGCTGCCGGTCAGTCTCAGCAATGGGCAACCGCTCAAAAGTGGGCAGCAGAGATTGCCCAATCCAACCCCGAAAGTGAGCCTGCGCCTAAGGCCCTCTTCTGGGCAGGGAAGTGGGCTGATCGGCTGGGCCAGACCCAAGAACGTCAGCAGCACTTTACCCAACTGTGGCAGCGCTACCCGCAGTCTTACTATGCGTGGCGATCATCCAGCCTATCGGGTATGGCGGTCGGAGACTTTCAATCGATTCGTGGGCAGCAAGTGGTCATGACCCCACCCACAGCCCGTCTGCCCCTTAGTGCTGGATCGCCTCTAGTCCAGGCGTTGTATACCCTTGGTGAAGGAAAAGCAGCCTGGGAAGCTTGGCAACTAGAATTCCACAACCGCCAAACCCCCTCGATCCCCGAACAATTAACCGATGGGCTGCTGCGCTTACAGGTCGGTGAATATCTAGATGGGCTGTACATGCTGACCAATGTGCGCGATCGCGTGCTGACAGAGCCAGAACAGTACGCGCAACGTTCCACCGTGCAAGCCTTGCATCAAGATCCCCGCTATTGGCAAGCCTTGTACCCACTGCCCTATTGGAGCGAAGTTCAATCCTGGTCTGCGGCGCAGTCCCTTAACCCTGTGTTGACCCTAGCGCTGATCCGGCAAGAGTCGCGCTTTCAACCTGCCATCCGCTCCGTGGCAGGGGCAATGGGTCTCATGCAGTTGATGCCTGAAACTGCTGCTGAAGTGGCTGCTCAAGTGCCGCTCAAAGCCTTCGATCTCAAAAATCCTAACGACAACATTCACTTGGGCACCCGCTATCTAAGCTCCACCTTTAACACCTACCAAGACAACGCAATGCTGGCGATCGCCAGCTATAACGCAGGGCCAGGTGCCGTCGCAGGTTGGCTAAAAACACTCAACACCAGCGATGCCGATATCTTTATTGAAACCATTCCCTTCGACGAAACCCAAAACTATGTGAAGTCCGTCCTAGAAAATTACTGGAACTACGTCCGCCTCTACGGCCCTCAGCGCTTGAGTTAATCTCAATGCGGCTGAAGCTGCACAGATCCCGTCTGCAAAGAGGGACTCCTGCGGCTAGCGATTGAGGCGGATTAACAAAGGAGGTGCAATGTCTCTGCCCTATTGGCGAAAGGGAATATATCCGCGTGGACCAGATCTGTCGGCACTGCCGCCAGCGTAAGGTGAAGGGGTCTCTCGTCTGGCCCAGACCACCAGTTCTGTACTGTCTAAGGTACTGGTCCAGCCCAGCATCTTGGCTCTCAATGTGCCTTGATCGCAGTCCATGCCGCGCAGAGAGAACCAATTTTCTTTAGACCCGGCAGGCCCTTGACGCCAGATGAGCAAATCTAGCGGAATTCCTGAGCGCACAGCAAACCCACGTCCCCAACATGCACGCCATAGTTCCTTTGCCGTAGTGCAAAAAATACTGTATCCCTCGGGGACTTCCGTAAATCGGAACAGATAGCTGCCGTCTTGGGCTACCCGCTCCAGGGGATAAAACATTTGGGTGGTTAACCGCTCGAATAGCGCATCCCAATAGAGCACCCCATAGCGCACCTTCATGGTGATGGGCATATTTTTAACCTTAGCGGTCGCAATAACCCCTTCTTTTGCCGACAAAAGCTGCATACTGTCGAACAACGGCTCGATTCTCAAATTTTGATTCGACTTTAAAACGGTTTGACCTTGAATAAAACCGTCTAGAAAAGCCTGAATGAGCACGTCATCCGAAACTCCCTCTGATGAGCGAGAGGACCCGACTTCAAAATCAACCACCATAGTTAGACTCCTACTTTACACGTTGGCATTGATACCATTGCCTGAATTGCAAAGCCTTGCTTTTTTGGGCAATGAATCGCTCGTATCGATTTCCCCCGCCAGTGTGTTAGGTCAATCGGCAGCAGTCTGCCTCCCTTATGAAAAACATAGCAATCTTAAGACTGTGACGGCCAGTACCTGAGGTAGATGCAAAAATCTAATGCGTTTCATTTCGATATTGAATATCTTAAAGAATCACAGAAATTATTTGTAAATACAGACACTAAACCGCATCTTAAAGCGCAAATAAAAATTAGATTGTATCCAATCATGTCCCAAGCTTCTAGTTTTTGCCAACACAAGCGTTGCGCAGATGTGTCTTTTAGAATAGATAAGCCTTGATGCGATTCAGCTAATCTGTTTTCGCTAGGGTTTGTGGCCCCTGTTTACTCTTTGCCCATTGCTTGCTCTATCCCCATGAAAACCGCTACCGTTCGCGTGCATCAGTTGGCGAAAGAACTGAACCTGTCCTCTCGCGATCTTGTAAAGCTTTGTCGCGAGTTGCAAATAACAGCTAAAACCGCGACGAGCTCTCTTTCGGCCACAGAAGTGGATCAGCTTCGCCAACAGTTCCAGCCGAACGAGTCGGAGGTGCCAAACGTTCCTCTAGATGGATCTGATGGTTCTTCCGGTCTAGATGGGTCTAATGGGTCTGATAGGTCTTCTGGCCTCGATGGGACAGAGGAAACGGGTCGGTCTCGATCTGCAATTCCCAAGGTGCTCTATAGTCCACAGTACTTTTTTAACCGTGAACTGAGCTGGCTCCGCTTTAATGAACGTGTGCTACACGAGGCCTTTGATCCTCGTAATCCCTTGCTAGAGCGGCTGAAATTTATGGCCATTTTCAGCAGCAACTTAGATGAGTACTTCATGGTTCGCATTGCTGGCTTGAAGCAGCAGGTTGATGCTCAAGTGACCCAGCGCACCCCCGATGGCATGACGCCGCAAGAACAACTCGATGCCATTCACGAAGAGCTACGTCCCCTCGTGTCTCGCCAGCACCGCTACTTTTGCAATGAACTCAAGCCACAACTGACTAAGGTTGGCATTTGCCTCATGGACTACAGGGAGTTGAGCGAGCAGCAAGTCGAATCCCTGCAAACCTATTTCCTAGAGCAAATTTTTCCGGTTCTGACACCCTTAGCCGTAGACCCAGGCCATCCTTTCCCTTACATCTCCAGCCTCAGTCTGAACCTTGCCGTGGTTGTGCGCGATCGCGAAACCGGCGAGTCGCACTTTGCGCGGGTCAAAGTACCGGATCGCTTGCCTCGAT
>DATNQK010000440.1:0-11981 GCA_036704065.1 Stenomitos sp. | reverse complement strand
ACCAATGCGCGATCACACTGCATCAAGAAGAGCAACAGCCCAGCCGAACACCGACAAATCTAGAATCAAATTATTGCAATTAGTTCTCAATTAAACTAATCTAGACATTAGCGCTGGATGCAAATTGAAAAGAGGTCTGTAGGGATATTGCACTCTGTTCAAGCTGAAATCAGTTAACACAGGTGCCATAACACAGCTCTAGCTCAATGCAACCCAACACAGCGTGTACCCTGTCGTCCCTATCCAGCTATAGCCTTGATGAAGGAATTGGATCAACAACAAACTATCTCCCTGCTCAATGCCATCATGGAAGCAGAACTTGCGGGAGTCGTGCGCTATACGCACTACTCCCTGATGGTAACAGGCCCAAATCGGATTCCGATTGTGGAATTTTTAAAAGCTCAAGCAAGCGAGTCTTTACTCCATGCTCAACAAGCGGGAGAACTGATTACTGGATTAGACGGTCATCCTTCGCTCCGCATTGCGCCTTTAGAAGAAACATTTAAGCACTCGATCTACGACATCCTCTGCGAGAGCCTCACCCACGAGAAAGCAGCGTTGGAGTTATATAAGCAACTTCTTAGCACAGTTACCGATGCCAGTGTATATCTCGAAGAGTATGCAAGAGGCATGATTGGCCAAGAAGAACTCCACGGGATGGAATTACGCAAAATGTTGCGGGACTTCAGCCCCCGCCAGGATTAGTAAACATGGCAACGGTTAGATCAGGCGATCGCACAAAACCTTCGCACTTTCACCTTGAAGGTCAGTTTCTGGGGGGACTTCCAGACAAGCATGGCTCCTTAAAGGCGCTGAAACTATCCACGGCTTCTGGAATGTACTGGATTAAAGTGGCGAAATCATTACAGCGATCGCCGCTGCTGTCTAACCTCGACTATCGCACAGTAATTCGTGTCACTGGACAACGGAAACTCAAGGGCAAAAGACGCGAATGGAAATTCAAGGCCTTTAGCATTGAAGGCATGCCAACCCATCGCCATCCTAATGCGCCTGTTGAAATTCCAGTGAAGAAACCCATCCAGACACAAATCTTGGTGTGTACAAAATCGAGCTGTCGCAAGCGTGGGGCTGGGGGTATTTGTGCTGCGCTCCAAGAAGGCATCAGCCAACGCAACCTCACCGATCAGGTTCAAGTGGTTCAGACCGGATGCATGAAGGCTTGCAAAGCAGGCCCCCATGTTGTGATTCGCACAGATCGCACCCAATATACTCGCAGCAACCCCGCTGCAGTTGCCACCATTTTGGATCGCCACTTCCCCAACACGTCGTGCCCTCTATCCGCAGAACCTAAAGTCCCTGCTCTGCCACCGCCAAAACACGAGCAATCCACGGCCGCGCTAGCAGGATAAGGGCCAAGAATACCTCCTTAGCCCTTGCGCTCCTGCACTCAGCAACTTGCAGACATTGCTACAGCGCCTAAACCAGTATGCTCGATACTTTTTGATAACTGTCTAACGTGCCTGAATAGACCAACCCACGGGGAACGTCTAAGGTGAGGATCGTGCCGTCCCGAATCATGGCTGTCGCATTCTCAACGCCAACAATCACAGGAATACCCAAGCGCAGGCCTAACACTGCGGCATGGCCGTGACGATCTGCATCCTCTGTAATAATGGCCGCAGCCTTGCGAATGGCTTCTACATGCAACGCTTCCGTGTAAGAGGCCACCAGCACTTCGCCGACATTAAAGTTCTTCAGGCTGTTAGGACCGTTGGCAATGCGCGCGCGACCGCTCACCACGGTTTGACCAATGCCCACACCCTGACCCATGACAGCCGTCACCATCTCAACCTTAATCAGGTCGGTTGAACCAGAGACGTTTTGCAACGTCCCTGCGGTCATCACCACCAGATCGCCTTCGGATACAAAATGCTTTTCAATGGCTGCATTAATCGAAGCTTGGAAGGTTTGACGCACTGAGGGCAAGTTAAGCACCAATAAAGGCTGTACACCCCAAACCAATTGCAACTGTCGCGCAATTTCTACATGGGGCGTCACCGCCAAAATAGGAATATTGGGGCGAAACTTGGATACATTACGAGCCGTTGCGCCTGTCTTGGTCAAACTTAAGATGGCCTTGGCATTCAGTTGCATGGCGATTTGACCCACCGCCGCACTAATGGCATTGGGGATCGAGCGTTCTGAGGCCGTTTCTGTCATCCAATTGGGCCACAGATGACGCTCTTGGTCAATACGAGCCGCAATTCGGGCCATGGTGGCTACGGCTTCGACAGGGTAGTTCCCAACCGCAGCCTCGTTGGAGAGCATGACTGCATCTGTGCCATCCAAGATAGCGTTGGCAACGTCGGAGATTTCAGCGCGGGTGGGACGTGGGCTATTGACCATGCTATCCAGCATCTGGGTCGCCGTAATCACCGGAATGCCCAGACGATTTGCAGTTGTAATCAACTTCTTCTGCAACATCGGCACGTCTTCAGCCGGCAGTTCTACGCCCAGGTCACCTCTGGCAACCATCACCCCATCGCACAGTCGCAGAATTTCTTCCATCTGTTCGATGGCTTCATGCTTTTCAATTTTGGCAATAACAGGGGTTGATTTTCCGGCTGCCGCAATCAGTTCTTTAATTTCTAGAACGTCTTCAGGGTTGCGCACGAAGCTCAGGGCCACCCAATCCACGCCTTGGTCTAAGCCAAACGCTAAATCGCGACGATCTTTATCGGTGAGGGCTTTAATTGAAAGGTAAACCCCTGGGAAGTTCACCCCTTTTGCATTTGAGAGCGTACCACCAACGACGACCCGACAGTGAAGTTGTCCACCAGCGAGATCAACTTCCTCCACCTTCATTTCCACACGTCCGTCGTCTAGCAGGATCGTGGACCCATTGGGCACTTCTTCTGCCAGGGGTGGATAGGTAACAGAACTGATGGTTTGGGTACCTGGCACGTCTTTACTGGTCAGGGTAAAGCGATCGCCTTTCGTGAGCTGAATTGGGCCTTCCGCAAACTTGCCGAGCCGAATCTTGGGTCCTTGGAGGTCTTGCAAAATGGCCACAGGACGGTTCAGTTCGTAGGCTAACTGACGGATGAGGCGGATCGAATTCCTGTGGTCATCATGGCTCCCATGGGAGAAATTTAACCGTAGGGTGGTTGCACCTGCTTCGATAACCGCCCGTAGCATATCGGGCGTAGAAATCGCGGGGCCAACGGTGGCAACAATCTTAGTTCGGCGGAAGGAATCTGGCGTTGGCATGGACAAAGGACAATGGCTCAAAAATAAAGCTATACAATAAAGGGGCTGGCGTGATAACACGGCAGATGAATAGTGCTGACGCGAGGCACGCTCACAGCCATTGGCACCATATCAATATACCGCCTCCAGACCTGTTTCCATGAAGCTGACAGTCCGTGGTCATTACAGTATCAAAGCACTCCTCGACTTAAGCCTGCAACCCCGGTATGGTCCTGCTTCAGTGAATGACATTTCTGTGCGCCAATCTCTCCCGGCACCCTACCTTGAAAAACTGCTCATTGAACTTAGACGAGCGGAACTTGTTCGCTCCATTCGTGGTGCTCATGGGGGCTATCAACTGGCGCGATCGCCCGCACAGATTTCCTTAGGCCAAATCCTGGAAGCCTTGGGAGAATGGACAGACCCTTTTCCCAACTCTGCTCAAGACGCCGATAAGAATGCAGAAGACTGGGTCACTATAGCAGTTTGGAAACGACTGCAACAACACCTGAAGTCGTCGCTGTATCGAATCAGCTTGGAAGACCTGTATTATGATGCCCGCAGTTGGCAAGCCGTTCAAGGTGGCGACACCCATTTTACAGTGTGATCCCAACACTGTAGACCCTTTAACGGGAAGCATCCCCACTGACCACAACATTGCGGATTCGTAGACTAGGGCCGCCACAGCCCACGGGCAACCCCCCTTGTTCGGCCTTACCGCACCCCCCAGACTCATCCCAACCGAAGTCGTCCCCAATCGCCTCAATCTGACTCAGAGTTTTAAATGCATTGCCCGAGAGGGTGACATCTTTAACGGGTTCAGCCAGACGTCCTTTGCGAATCATCCAAGCCTCTCCTGCCGAGAAGGTAAACATCTCCCCATTGGTCATGCCACCCAGCCAGTTGCGGGCATAAATGCCCTCGTCGATGTCCGCAAATAGCTCAGAGATAGGGGTTGTGCCGCGCTCAATCCAGGTATTGGTCATCCGGACAATCGGCGGATACTGGTAATTCAAGCACCGCGCATTCCCAGTCGGTTGCTCGCCCAATCGGGCTGCCGTTTCTCGCGAATGCAAACGTCCCACCAAAATTCCTTCCTGAATCAGGGGCGTGACGGTCGCAGGCACCCCTTCATCGTCGTATTGATAGCTGCCCCGATGCCCCGACAATGCAGCACCATCATAGATTGCGAGGGTGGGTGGACCGAAGGGCCGACCAATCTGCATCAGCTCTAACAGTTCTGGGTTTTCATAGGTCATGTCTGCTTCAGACAAATGGCCAAAGGCTTCGTGAACAAATAACCCAGTCAGAACGGGATCGATGACGACAGGATAAACGCCCCCTTTAACGGTCGGCAAATGCAGTGCATCGATGGCCCGCAGGGCCGCACGCTCAACGTAACGGTCTAAGGATTCGAGATCCTCAAACCCGCTGCGAGATCCTGTGGTTTCTCGACCCGTTTGCACCGCATTGCCCTGACGCGCTGTGGCGGCAAAGCGCATCTCCATATCCGCCCAGGATTGCTCAATAAGTACGTTTTCTGAGGTGGCGTACAAGACCGTTTGCAGACTGTCTAAGTAGCGCACTGAGATGGTTGCGATGCTGGGAGAGGTGTGGCGCAACACATTGGCATAACGGGTGCATAAATCTTTTTTGCGCTCAATGCTCACGTCTCTGGGGTTGGTTCCCGTCAGTTGCAGCGGCACTTCCACATGGCATGGCTCGATGGGCACAAGGGTTGTGGTAGTGGCTCCCACCCATTTGGCTGCGGCGATCGCCTCTTCAATACGTTCTTTTAAGAGGCCCAGGCGATTAAAGCTGGTAAATCCCCAGCCGCCACGATAACAAGCGCGAACCTGGCCACCGATGGCACGCTCTTCGCTTAAGGTTTCCACTTTATCGCCCCGCAGCAAGATGCTGCTGGTTTCTGATTGCTCTAACCGAATAGCCAGAAAGTCAACCGTTGAGCCATATTGACGCAACAAATCAACCACTTGCTGCTTGTAGTCTTGGATAGCACTGCGCATAGTAGCAGGATTTGGTGCGTGAGAAGCCAAGCAAAGGCTTGGAAATTAAAAGCTAAAGATTGTAAGAGCTATGGGTTTTTATTGTATTAGAGTTTGGTTGCCGCTGAGCCATTGCCTGTCTCAAATCTCAACCGCCTCAAATCCATGTTGGGTCTAGTGCTGTTTTAGGCTAAAACACAGAATTGGCTGCGATCACCATGAAATCCAAGCCGGGTTTCGTGTTGGAGGAGCCCATACTCGATGCCTTGGGCAACAGCCTGATAGGAGGCCTCAATGATGTTGGCAGAAACCCCCACCGTAGACCAGTGATCTCGGCCATTACTAGACTCCACCAATACCCGCGTCTTAGCCGAGGTGCCCGTCCGCCCATCTAAGATCCGCACCTTGTAGTCGATCAGATAAAACTCCGCGATGATGGGGTAAAACTGCACCAGTGCCTTACGTAACGCCGCATCTAGCGCAGAAATGGGGCCATTTCCCTCTGCGGCAGTTAACATTTCTTCGTCTCCCACCGCAACTTTAGCCGTGGCCATTACCGCGCTGTGCAACAGATCGGACTGGCTTGTTTGGTGCCCACGACAGTAAATATCAAATCCCCGCAATTCAAAAAAGGTGGGGCGTTGTCCTAAAGCATCCCGAATCAACAGTTCAAAACTCGCCTCAGCCGCTTCAAACTGGTAGCCTTCAAATTCAAGCTGCTTCAGCCGATTCAGGATTTGGCGACTCGCGGGATCTTCTTTGCTGAGGCGGAACCCAAAGTGATTCGCCTTTTCCAGCACCGTGCTGATCCCCGATTGCTCGGAGATCACAATTCGCCGACTGTTCCCTACGGATTGAGGCGGCAAATGCTCATAAGTCATGGGGTTGCGCTTAACAGCGCTGATGTGAACCCCACCTTTATGGGTAAAGGCCGAAGCACCCACGAACGGTGCTTGTTCATTGGGCGCTAAGTTAACAATCTCACTCACCAGACGACTCACAGAGGCAAGGGTTGCCAACTGTGCTTCTGTAATACAGGTGTAGGGGAGCTTCAGTTGAAGGTTAGGAATTAAGGTGCAAAGATTGGCATTGCCGCAGCGTTCTCCATAGCCATTAATGGTTCCTTGAACCATCCGCACACCCTGCTGCACCGCCAACAGAGAATTGGCAGCGGCCATTCCTGCATCGTTATGGGCATGAATACCGAGTTGGCAAGCGTACTGCCCTGCCATCAGGTGCGTTTGCACCTCAGCCACATTGGCCGCAACCTTGTGGGGCAATGTCCCGCCATTGGTGTCGCAAAGCACCACCCACTCTGCACCTGCGGCGATCGCGGTTTCTAAGGTTTGTAGGGCATAGGTCGGGTTGGCACGAAATCCGTCGAACCAATGTTCTGCATCGTAAATGACACGCCGCCCCTGCGATCGCAAAAAGCAAATAGAATCGCGGATCATCTCCAGATTTTCGTCTAGAGAGGTTTGCAATCCTTCCACAACCTGCAAATCCCACGATTTGCCAAACAAAGTAACCCAGCGCGTCCCTGCCGCCAGGATAGGCTCAAACATGGGATCCGCAGCAGCTTGAATGTTAGGCCGTCGCGTTGAGCAGAAGGCGACGGGTTCAGCAAACTGGAGCGGTTCTTCACGAAGCCGCTCGAAAAACTGAGCATCCTTAGGGTTGGCACCGGGCCAACCGCCTTCAATGAAAGCAACACCCAGTTTATCTAGCAGTTGTGCAACTTTGACTTTATCTTCAACGGATAAGGCGATGCCTTCTTGCTGTGCCCCATCCCGTAGGGTTGTATCGTACAGATAAATTAAAGTTGCTGGAGATGCATTCTCATCCATAGGAAAAAGTGAAAGAATACCCACCTCTACAGACTTTTTCAAGCGCGTTTTGAGGATCGAAGTGCTTCCCTCTCAGGGTAGCAGTATTCCCTTTATCCCTATAGGTTTGCAACGTTCCGTTACTTACTTGGCTCGCACGGGCTCTTCGAATTTAGGCGCATAAGCTTGCAATAACGAGCTCATCTGCGAGAAAAAGTCGGGGTTGTCTTGGGTTGCGATCGCACGACGTTCTGGGAAGAACTCAGGTTGGTCAATGTTGCGATCAATTGCAGCTTGCACTTGCTGAGCAATCAGATCTTTGAGTTCAGCTTGAGCCCGTTGACGTTGATAGTTCGCACCTTCTTCGGTGGTGGCATAGAGCGGCGGCAAACGATTGAGTGCGTATGCTGCAATATCACCCAAATCTAACGTTGCATTGCTCGTCGATTCAATTTCCGAAACACGGGTAATTGATTCAGTCAACACCAGTTCTTCCATCACATTGATGAACTGTTTACGAGGTACAGCAACGACTTGACCTGTCAACAAGGCACCCATTAATTCGTCTAATGCCTGATATTCTGAGGGGGAAAGCTCTGCCGCATTATCACAAATGCGGCCCACCTCCGCTTCCATCGTCGGCGTTAAATAGCCGTTTCCTAGCGCAATCTTAACAATCTCTTGAATGGTCATTATGCTGTCCCCTTGATGCTTCCAGACATCCATGGTCTTATAGTGCCCAGTTTGAACAAAAAACCCAAATACACCTAAGTTGTAAATTCGATAGGGCGAATTTGAGATGAATAAACCCTGAGTTAATCGTGTATTTTTCGAAGTATGCAAGGGCAAAACAAGGCATTTTTTCGGAGTAGTTAACCATCTATTGTGCCTTCATACACCTTGCCTGCCTCAATACAACAATGGACACAACGGCCCATCGCACAACAAAAATCCACAGCGTAGGTGTCGCTTTTGGCTATTTATCCCACTTCTGTGGGAAATCTTTCAATTCCTAAGAGCAAAACTTAGTACAGTGAAAGAGAACTTACGATTACCATCCCTTAACGTTGTAACTAGGACTGTCGGGTGCAAGAAGACTTTCGACTCATTCTGGATTTGGTGACCGTTTTGAGCATCGCTGCTGCGGGCGGTTTGCTAGCGGCGTTATTTCGCCAACCTGTACTCTTGGGATATCTAGCGGGTGGCATCATTGTGGGGCCATCGGGGCTAGGACTGATTAAAGAAGTAATTCAGGTTGAAACCTTAGCCCAGTTTGGGGTGGCATTTTTGCTCTTTGCCTTGGGGGTTAAGTTTTCGCTCAGTGAACTCAAGAAGGTTCAAACCATTAGTTTGGGCGGCGGCACGCTACAAATCTTGCTCACTATTGCAGTAACGGCCCTGATTTCAACGGGAGTCGGATGGGTTACGTCTTGGCCGCAAGGTATTTTTCTGGGAGCCGTGCTGTCTTTATCCTCTACGGCAGTGGTGCTCAAGTGCCTCAGCGAAAGCAATGAAACGGAGGCACCCCACGCCCAGGTGATGCTGGGCATTTTAGTGGTGCAGGATTTGGCGGTAGGCTTGATGCTCGCGATTCTGCCTGCCCTCGATAAAACACCGGATGAAATTGGGGTTGCTGTTGGATGGGCGCTGGTCAAAATTGCCATTATTTCAGCGGGGGCGATCGCTGCTGGGGTATGGGTCTTGCCACGTCTACTGCGGTTTTTAGCCTGGACCGAAAGTCGGGAGTTGTTTTTACTCGGCGTTGTGGCGCTGTGTTTAGGGATTGCGCTTCTGACAGAGCATTTTGGATTGTCGATTGAAATGGGTGCCTTTGTGGCGGGTTTGATGATCTCGGAAGTGGAATATGCCGATCAGACCCTGGCTTATGTAGAGCCGTTGCGCGATATTTTTGCCACCTTATTTTTTGCCGCCATTGGCATGCTGATCGATCCCATCTTCCTCTGGGAGCACTTGGAACTGATCTTGGGGCTGGTCGCGATTGTAATCTTAGGCAAATTTTTAATTATCACGCCCATCGTGCGCCTATTTGGGTACCCCCTGAAAACGGCCTTGATTGCAGGGTTGGGGCTGGCACAAATTGGAGAATTTTCGTTTGTGTTAGTGAGCAAGGGACAAACCCTTGGCTTAATTTCCCAAAAAGTATACTTACTGGTTTTGGGGACTACGGCTGTTACGTTGGTTGTGACCCCCTTTGTGCTGCAAGCGCTGCCCCAGTTATTTGCCTGGGCCGAACAGGTTCCGCGTTTACAGCAATTGTTGCTCTCTACACCCGCAGAGCCAGAACTGAGCGAGGAAGATGTTCAGTTGCAAAACCATGTGATCGTCTGCGGCTATGGCCAAATGGGTCGCAGTATTGTCAAGGTGCTGCAAAGCTATCACTACCCTGTTGTGGTTATTGAACAGGCGGAAAGTGTGATTCAACAACTGCGCGAGGAAAAGATTCCCTACATTTATGGCGATGCTGCGAGTACACAAGTGCTCGAAAAAGCTCGCATCGACCAAGCCAGAGGTATGGCGGTAGTGCTGCCCAGTGCCATGAGTACGCGACTGTGCTTAAAGCGATCGCTGGAATTTTCGCCCGATCTCGATATTGTGGCCCGAGCCACCCAGGAGAAAGATTTAGAGTTGCTGTATCAATTGGGTGCCACAGAGGTTGTGCAGCCAGATTTTGAAGCCAGCCTAGAGTTATCTTCTCACCTTCTAAATCGCTTAGGCCTCGAAAAAGATCAGATTCAAGAACAGTTACAGCTCATTCGCGAGAGTCGATACGCCGATATTCGCCCAGAACGCCCCGCATCCACGGTGCAGCGCGAAGTTCGCTTTGCAGCACAGGAACTCAACAATAAATGGGTTACGCTACCTGCGGATTCGCCTTTAGTGGGCCTTAGCATTGGCGAAACCGATTGTCGCCGCTTAACTGGGGTCACATTAATGGCGATTCAGCGCGACTCTGGCGAAGAGGTGGACTATCCAGAATCTGACACTCAATTAGAAGCAGGCGATCGCTTGCTTCTGGTGGGCACTCCAGAAGAAATGACTGCCTTTAAGGATCTCGCCGCAGGAGATGTCGCGCAACCGATTACGGATGCTTCCTGTCAGTGGGTCAGGGTAGAGAGCCTCAGCCCCATGAAGGGACAACCGCTCAGCACGCTGAATACCAATCAGCAATATCGGGTACAAATTCAAGCCCTCCGCCACAAAGGCGAACTGATCCGGTTTCCGAAGGGAAGTACGGTGTTGACGGAGGGAGATCTGATTTTGCTGTGCGGCACTGCCACCGACATGCCTGCGATCGCCAATTTGATTCAAGGCCCATTACCATCGTTAGACCTTCCATTTATACCAGACGCTGCAAAAACAGTTGCAGAGCTAGTGGAGTAATAGCCTCTCAAGGATTCTACTTCCTTGAGAGCAGGGGACGGGTTAGCTCGTAAACCCCACCCTCAGCCCATTCAATCTAGAAAACCAGTTCATGCATCTGCCATGAACTTGAACTTCCTGCGCGCTACCCTGCCGCTACTCTAGTAGCGGCACTAAAGCCTTGTGCCTACCTATGCGTTCCCTCCTGCTTTTGGATTTGCTGAAAAAAGAGACAAAGAAGCCCAAGGCAAAAGTTGATGAGCAACGCAGATTAGAGAAGATAGGGCAGCTCAAAACAACTAGATTTAGGTAATAAAATCACCCCAGACAGAGCATTAATCATTGCCAAAGATCATCGCGATCGCCCCTAGGAAATAACGCGATCTATGACCTTCATTGCTGCATGAATACGTTGATTGGATCGGCCTTGATGCAATCGCAACTGCTTCTGTATCCACTCATAGGGCATGAGAAATCCTAGAGATATTGCAATTAAGCCAAGCATACCAATAGCGATCACAAAGGCATAGCAGTACTGCCAAACTAACCAGACATTAACTGGAATAAAACGCCCCACAATTTCAACATCCCTTTTCTCTATTTGAGTTGTCATCCTCTGCATTTGCCTGGAAACAACCATTGACACGTGGCCTTTTTCGCAACTGCTGTAATATAAGACCTTTAATCTACGGTAGTTCTATCGACATTAAGTAGATTAGCCTCATATTAAGCAAACTTTAACGGAGTCCACAAGTTCATACCGCACATTTTTCAATACAACTTTATTTTTCTCTCTATCCAATTAGTACGAGCAAACATAACCTCCACATAAATTGACGCAAACATCAAAACCTAAAATCAATAAAAAACTAAATTAAATTGCAAATGATTTTCAATTCATGTATGATTCATGCGAATTAAATCACTTTTTGGAGTTCACCATGAACAATTTGCAAGCTAAACAACAGAAGTCCAAAAGAAATTTGCTTTTGCATGTCGTACCCCTTGTGGCGGCAACATCACCGTTGGTTTTGTTTTTTCAGCCAGCATTTGCTGCAAATACACTCACAACATTGGTCAACTTCAAGGGCAGCAATGGAGCTAATCCTGCGGCTGGGATCTTTATTGGTACTGACGGGAATATCTATGGCACCACCTCACTCGGTGGCACAAAGAACAAAGGCACTGTTTTCAAACTAAGTAGCCCCAGTTTCACAACCCTCACAACATTGGTGAACTTTTCTGGCGCAACTGGAGCAAAACCAGTAGCTCGCCTGTTCCAGAACAGCGATGGCAACCTTTACGGCTCAACTAATCTCGGAGGCACCAGCAACCTAGGCACCATCTTCCGGCTCACTAGTCCAACTTTTACCACCCTAAAAACGCTTGCTAATTTCAATGGCACCAATGGTGCAAATCCTGCTGGACGTCTTATTTTGGGAAGTGATAGTCGGCTATGGGGAACAACTACAGCAGGCGGTTCAGCTAATCTGGGCACTATCTTTAAGGTTCCGCTTGCGGGTGGTTCACCTACTGTCGTCGTCAGCTTTAAAGGTAC
>DATNQK010000439.1:0-2493 GCA_036704065.1 Stenomitos sp. | reverse complement strand
CTAGTTCTTTACCCGCTCGTACATTCACAAGCATGAACGGAACCCGTCCGTCTGCAAAAATTAAAAAGTGCGAAGCGTCGCTTCAATCCCCCGATATACATCTTCAAGGAATTCTAAGTCTAAACTTTCAATAGTGTCGCTACTTTTGTGGTAATTGGGATTTCTCAAAAATGCAGTATCAGTGACCATAACAGCCTCGTATCCATAATCCCAGAAAGGACTGTGGTCACTCAGCCGAGTGTCCGGTAATATCTTGCCTGATAAAGGTACGGGAAGTAACTCCGTTGAAACGAATCTGCTCATCACTCGACTCATTTTGAGCAACTTAGCCGAACTTCTCACATTGCCTACCAAAGCAATGTAGTCCCCTGTCTTCCCATAGAACCGCTCCATTCCAGATATTGGATAGCGCTGTGCCTGACTCCTATAACCCAACATCTCTAGGGAAAGCATCAAGTGAATTTGCTGCTGTTGATCATGGAGGGTTCTAGCCAGAGCGGCTCCGCCTAACATCCCCCACTCTTCTAAATCAAAACCGACAAGCCAAATAGGACGTGATGCAGGATTGCTAGCAAAAGCCTCTGCTAGTAAGAGTAGAACTGCAACCCCAGAGGCATTATCATCCGCACCAGGTGTACCGGGTATGCCATCATAGTGCGCGCCAACGATAATTGGAGCCTGCTTTGCAGCGCTTCCGGGGAGCTTGAGTAATAGATTATGACCCTGGACACTACTGGTTTCAAAATTCTGCTCCTCGACCGAGCCATACTGCTGAAGCGAAGTGCGCAGATAACTCCGCACGACGAGATGACCCACAGGCTCTAAGGTTCTATGGCGAGGAATTGCGATCTGTTTCAGATGTTTTAGAAGTGTTTGCCTGATTTCATTCACTGCGCTCAGGGATGGTCTTTGTACAATAATTTTATATTTTGCCAAAAAATAATGAGGGAACAATGGTGCTAGACCCTTATCCCAGCAACATTCTTGTACTCAATCAGCCACAAGACTTGGAGCCAAAGTAGCGACAACCTTTTAGAACCAGTCGCGGGACGTTTGCCTTAGGGTCGGTGGGGGGAAACTTTACAGCGTTACCCAACAAACCTTTATTCATAACCACAGATTCTGTGAAAGGGGGATAGGTTTGCTACTCTAGCTAGTCTGTTTGAAATGTATCATCTCTGTCCTATCTCCAACTGACCCACTGACCCCCTAAGATTATTTGAACAAAAAGGGTTGCTGAACGACTATGCCTAACTTCGATTTCGATATCATTCCAGAGGTCATTCTTCCCAAACTCCTGTTGATGACTCTGGTTAGCTTTGTGGTAGCCAGTATTGTTGGAGCAGTGGTGGGCGGTATCACCACTCAAATCTGGAAGCGATCGCAACGAGGAAAAATGCCCGTCCTTTCTGCCCGCTCACTGATCCCGATCTCTATTTTCACCGCCTTTATTTGTACCCTGCTTGGTCTGCTGATCTGGGAGGCAAACCCTGGTAGTCTTATTGGGGGCCCCTATGGGGGGCTAGCTGCAATGGTGTTTTACATCATGATTTTGCCAAGTGGTTCGCTGATTGGCTCCATCATTGGCTCGCTGCTGGGTGTCTTTCTGCCAAGCCATCTCAAGCAACGTAAACTGGCTGGCCTGTTTGTGGCAATGACCTACATCTTGAGTGCCATTATCTTGTTTATAGGCTTAGCGAGTCCACCTCTAGCATTGACAACAGAACAAGCCAATACGCCCTTTCCAGTGGTTGCCCAGATCAATGGCTATGACGACATTCCCAAAGATCTGGCCCTGAGTGCCGATGGCAAAATGCTAGCAGTTACAACAATTGAACGAGACAACGACAGAATCGATATCTGGAATCTAGCTGAGCAAAAGTTAGCTCGTACACTCAAAGGTGACAAAGAGCCCCGTACGCTCAAAAATATTCTTACTTCCGTAGCCTTTAGCCAAGATACTCAGCATCTGATTACTGCTGCCAGCAAAGAAGTGCAACTAAGAGACTTGAATGGCAGCGTGCAGCAGAGATTTGACGGAGGTGAACTGGGCCTACCGATGCAGGGCAATAAATTAGTCACCCTTTCGGTTGTTGATGCTTGGAAAAACCCTCCTGAAATCGTAGGAAAGATCAAAGTATGGGACATCACCAGTGGGAAACTCTTACAAACCATTGCGGCCGATATCTCCAAAGGGTCTTATGAATCCCTACCTATTGCTGCCAGTCCTGACCAGCGGCTGATTGCCTTTCCGCCGAAGCCTGGCCTCAACCTAGTCGAGGTGTGGGATATCAAAACAGGTCAACAGGTGGGAAAATTTGGCGGTGATCGGGGGGCGATGGTAAGGGCGATCGCCTTTGCGCCTGATGGAAAACAAATTGCTACCACTATGGAAGGGAAGGACATCCAAGTCTGGAATTGGCAAGACAGTAAACTCGTAAAAACAGTGCCGAGTGGCGTTACAGCAAACCAGTTGTATTGGACAGAGGCGGG
>DATNQK010000438.1:0-4011 GCA_036704065.1 Stenomitos sp. | reverse complement strand
AATGGTCTCTATCCCATAAAGTCGATAATATGCCTCAGACCAAGCGACTTGATTGGCCGCAATATCCCAATCCCATAAACCTGCGCCAGCAGCCTGCTGAGCGAGCCTTAATCGCTCCTCATTCTGGCGCAACGCCGCTTCTGCTTGCTTGCGATCCGTAATATCTTGAATCACCACAACGGCTGCGGTGATATCGCCATTAGCATCCAAAATGGGGGCAGAATTCGCACTAATGATGGTTCGGCCACCATCGACATGCCGCAGTTCCATCTCTTCATGGGTTACCACCTCGCCATTGCGCAAGGAACGTCCCAAAGGGTAATCCTCCAAAGCATACCGTTGTCCGTTGGCATGACACACCTCGAATGGCACTGCTTGCCTGTAGGTTTCCAGTGGCAAATTGAGGGTGTAGCTGTGGTGCAAAATTTGCTGCGCCCGTTCATTAGAAAGTACCAGTTTCCCAGAGGCTGCATCTGCAATCAAAACCCCCTCCGGCATTTGCCGCAGCACGGCTTCAAATCGGGCCCGCTCAGTTGCCAACACCTCTAAAAGCGGACGCTGTTCGGACTGGGACTGAAGGCGATCACCTATCTCGTGGAGAGACTCGCAATGCACTGCTTCCGCCTTAGCACCCATGCTCTCCCGTTCATTCCAATATCCAGTCACAAACACACCTGCAATCTGTCCCTTCTCATCCCAAACAGGACTGTACGACCAACGATAAGCATCTTGAAGTTGATAGACAGCATCAAAGGGCTCACACCGCTGGATACCAGATCCTGTGGTCAATACCTGTTCAACATCCCCTTGAATCTTGTTCCAAAGTGCTTGCCAATGGTGCATTTCAAACACAACAGGAAGAGAAGCATCAGTGGCAGAGAACAAAGTTGCTTGAATCAGCGTGAGATAAGCAGTGTTATAGAACAGAATCCGTTCATAAATGTACTCGCCCGTCGGCGGGCAATTCCAAACAAAAAACATGGGACTGCAAGCTTGGCTTAAAATGCCAAAGGCATTTTTGAGATGAGGGGGCCAACAGTCGAAAGGGCCAAGCTCCGGAATTGATACTAAGTCATCGGCCACAGTTTGAGGACTTGCGACATGAAGTCCCATCAATGGTGGGTTGGTTCCATCACCCGCGAACCATCCCTTTGCACTCTGTTGCATGTTGCTTCCTCAAGGCGAATCTTATCCCAGCGGCAAGAAAGGAAGGCATAGCGCATACCTCTTGGTGTCAATGGCCTTTCCCTACAGGTACAAGCGCGTCGCAGTTCACAAACGGCTTGTTGGGAAAGAGGCGGACTTGAGCTAAAAGTCAGGTTTAGGAATGCGAGGTTGCGAACCAACGGCATGGGCTGCCATCACAGGGAGAGATTTAAGATGTATTTTCGTTCTAAAGATGAAAGATCTAGTCTATCTGTTGATAGATTTTGACTTTTCCTAGGTTTGCCATAGTTTCTAACTGGAGTTTAGACTAAACGGAAGCATCTCCAGCAGGAAGTATCTCGACAATCAATACTATCGAGATCGGTTAAAACTTTGGGTTCTGAAGGAGTTAGGCTGCCGATTTAGCCACTTTAGAAGGCTTAGAGTAAGTCTTTTTCACAATCGGGAAACGAGTCCGCAGCTTCCTTTGTTGTCCTACAGGTGGGCCTGGAGACTTACCACGAGGTTTGGGGGCAGGGGCAGGTGAACCTATCTTGACCAAAAGTGGAGCAAAGGCATTGGCAATCCGTCCAGGGGACAGTTGAGGCATCGGTTTTTGCCAAGGCAAAGGACAATCGTGTACCACCTCACGAGCGAGCCACAGTTGCCATGATATTAACGGCATCAAATCTGACCATACTTGGGTCTGTTCGAGGCTCGCGAATTTGGGGCAAGTCCAATGCAGACGCTGACGCACAAACCTGTACCAATGTTCGATGGCAAAGCGACGCAGATAAAGTTGCCACACCTGAGTGAGACAAGGTTTGGCGGGTGCGACCCACATCAACCATAACGGTTTTGAATCAGGGGCATCCAGGCGTTTGACCCTAATCACCTCAAACGGGTGCTCTGCAGCTTGCTGAAAATGGAGCGCTTCCCATCGACCCATCTCAAGTCGTCCGAGTTTGGGGTCTTCGAGCAGAATTTGCGCTTGAGGCATCCCCCAACTGCTTGGGTCTTTGAGGGCGAACTTATCCCCATGTTTACAAGGGCGTCCATATCCGGGGTATGGGTCGGGCGCACGATAGAGCACTCGGTTGGGGCGTAACCTCAGCAACTTGATGCACTCAATGTCTGCAGTGGACTTCAAAAACGGTGCACAACCATACTCCCCATCTGCTAGAAAAAGAACCGTCGTGTTGATTTGGGCGCAAACGGCACGCAACTGCTGTGCGATTTTTTCGATGGGTGTCTTGAAACTGCTGATGCGTTCGTGAAGGAAGGGTAATGCCCAGCTCCCTTGTGCTTCGGGTATCCATGCAAGGGTGCTGTACCCTTGTCCGACAACCACAGGTTTACCGAGTCCGTTGGGTTTAGGTTGGTGTTGGTAGGTACGATCTTGCAGTGTCTTAGCATAGGGTCGAGACCAGGCTGTGTGGTCTCCTGCCAGAATCGTTAACGCGGTCTCTGGCATCTGTTTGACGTAGTGTTGCATCAACATCTGTCGAGGAACACATGCATCTTGAAGGGTTTCATACAGACTCGGCCATGCTCGGCGAAAAACTGGACTCAGGGAAAGCTCTACAATCGATACAATCTTGCGGCTTGTCAGCACGGCATCCATCAAATCGAATAAGGCTGCTCTGCCGTTTCCTAAGATTGTGTAACTGTAGTTGCGAAATTTCTCAAGCTTTTCGAGACTAGTCATGATGGGGCTGTTGATGTTTTGGTTTCTCAGCTTCCATCATTGAGTGGTCAGTGTTCTATCTCTGACCACTTTTTACTTCTTTTTAGTCTAATCTCCAGTTTCTAAGCAGAGCGATACAAATAAATCCCTCCATAGGGGCTATCTACGCCTAGCTAACGGCAACAACTGCTTGCATCGTCTTTCGTGAATTAGCATTAGCTTGAGTTGGCTTTGATTTAGTGAGTGGGCCGTTAGCTTACCCAAACCACCGCTCTGCAACACCCTATCCTTATGGACTTCTCAGGTTAGTCTCAGCTAGGCATCGGAATCGACTTGAATACTTGCCGTAGCCTCTAGTAGAGGCCCAATTGGTTCTCTCACACGGAGTTTCCTCACAGGACAGACGAAATGGCGGAGTGACAACGGCTCCAGGATGGACGGGGTTAGTCACGAAGCTCATCCAGCAAGTTAGCGAGTATGCTGACTCAGATATACTTTCTCCCTGAAACACACAGTGTTACTCTGTTTCAGAGATATTCAACCACGTAGCTCACAGTCATCCCCTGCCAAGAAGAGATCGAATCCAACACGGACCATTCCAGAAGAGAGCGAAAAGTCACGTTCAACAGGCAGTAATATTTCCAGTGCCCCATAAATAGAACTCTCAAAACTAAAATCTGCGATTTAGAATAAAGCACTGTCCATTACCGTTGCCACACGACTCCTGGCTATACTGCACAGATCGTAGTCCTACTTTTTTCTAAGCTCCCTGAGCTAACACCAAGACCTTCTTGAATTTCCTACTAATTGAATCCTTGAAGGAGCATTTGCATAGCGATCGCTTGTTTCATCTCAAGTAGATCAATGAATTTATCGAGATCTTCTCGCCTCTGCCAGCCTGCGTAGTCTTTCTTAATAAGCTTGCATAAATAATTGTGATTAATATAAGCCAAGAATCAATAATTTTAATTAAAAACCTTGATCCATCAAGCAAGAAGTGATTTTAATAAAATAATATTTCAGAGAACAGGAATATTTTTTGATGAAAAAATATAGTTTTTTCATACTAACATCTATTAATTTTTTTGTTATCTTAAACCTCCCCCTACCTGCGCAATCAGTCAATCCTGAACAAGCACTATATAACCTATGTAGCCGATTCCCTTTAAACTCTCAAT
>DATNQK010000437.1:0-1994 GCA_036704065.1 Stenomitos sp. | reverse complement strand
GGGCTACCAAGCGGAATTAGAACACGCTTTGCAAAACTGGTACAGCGGCCAATGCCCAACGGCCCAGACTTGGTTATGGCAATACGGACAATCGCCTGCCACCCAAGTGGCAAGTCGCTTAGGACTGTTGTCTGGCCCTGTGATAGCGCCACGGGCAGCTTGTGCAACAGGATTATGGGCGATCGCCCAAGGCGTGGAACTGCTCCGGACTGGCCACTGCGATATTGTGGTGGCCGGTGCTGCCGATGCCCCTATCACACCATTAACCTTGGCGGGCTTCGAACGCATGGGGGCGCTAGATCGAGAAGGCACGTTCCCCTTTGACCAACATCGTGCTGGATTGGCATTAGGAGAAGGAGCGGCCTTGCTGATCTTGGAGCCGATGCGTTACGCCCAGCAGCGGGGTGCTAAAGCCTATGGGCGTATTTTAGGATTTGGTTTAACCAATGATGCCTACCACCCCAATGCCCCAGCCCTCGAGGGAGACGCTGCCATCACTGCTTTGCAAGACTGCCTGAACCGCAGCGGTTTGAGTGCCAATTCTGTGGACTACATTCATGCCCATGGCACAGGCACGCGCCTCAACGATGCCACGGAAGCGACACTCATCCACAAATTGTTTCCCCATCGGCCTGCCGTAAGCTCTACCAAAGGTGCTACAGGACATACCCTAGGCGCGTCTGGTGCCCTAGGCGCTGTATTTTGCCTGATGGCACTACATCAACAAGTACTACCACCGAGTGTGGGGTTACAGCATCCTGAGTCTGACTTAAATTTCGTGTTTCAAGCCCAAGCTGCCAGCCTAGACACTGTACTCTGCCTCAGCTTTGGATTTGGCGGTCAGGATGCAGCCATTGCTTTCGGGCGCGTCGTTGATGCAGTCTAGCCACAACAAACTTCAATGGTTAGGACTAACACTGCTTTGGTTATCAATGGCAGCCCAAGGCTTTGATAGGGACAATACAAACCTTTTACCCGCGACTACGCTATAAGAGAGACAGGCCTACACTAGAGTTCAAAGCCTACGCCAAACGGAAGCTGTTTGTTGAAGCAGACGCAACGTTGATTCCTATGCCGTTTCCCCTAACACACATTCGCGTTTGTCTAAGTGCGACCTTGAGTTCAGGGGTGGTCCTAGGGCTTTAAGAACCAGCCTTCGCTGTGGATAAGTCCAACAAAAGAGTAGGGCATACTTGGGGCTATAGACAGCAACACCCTATCAGAACCAACCCCCAAGCTGATTGACGGAACTGGATCACGGAAAGTAGGTTCCTAGGGTTTAAGTACCCTTGTGCCTTTAGGCCAAGGCGTATCGAGAGGTAAAAAATTCCATGCTTTGTTTGAGTTGTCAAAATCAATCCGACTGTTTGGCGTTTCGCCTGAGCCAAGCCGATGCAGCGGTACAATCCTTGCTTGAGCGGCTGCAACAGTGCGATCGCCATAAGCCATTACCCTGTTCTAGCCCCGTTGCCAGTTGAGCTATCACCAAAAGATTCCAACCATCCGCATGGGTTTGCCCTTGGGCCGCAATAAAGCCAACCCAAGGCTAGCTTTAGGACGTTTGGCTGCCTACTTTTTCTTGATAGATGATTTGAATATCTTCAGGCAAGTGTTCGCACAATTGTGCATAGGCTTCAGTGCGCAATTGTGGCAAAGACCCTCGCTCGATGCGATCGCCTTCCGCCTCTAAAAATCCAGCAATGCGTACATCCGACCAGTGAAAGGTTTGGGAGAGCGCTAACACCAGGCGATGTAACGGGGGTAATTGATCTAAAGCCGTTTGTAAGTAGCACCAAAAGGGCGGCGGTGCAATGTCAATGGCATACTGCACCGTCTCCAGTGCGGGGGCTTCATCTTGATTGATGCAGAGCGCTGTTTTGTTAAAAATCCAAGTCTGCAACGAAAAATCGTCTGCCACTCCAGGCGTGGGGTCGCCCAAATCCAAGTACGAAAGCTCGAAAAAGATATTGCGCCAAACCTTCGCAAATAGATAA
>DATNQK010000436.1:0-3280 GCA_036704065.1 Stenomitos sp. | reverse complement strand
AATCGTGCTCCCCCCTGGAGAACCGACAGCCAGCTTCAGCCGACCGTTTTGCAAAACGATAGAGGGGGTCATACTGGAGAGCGGAATTTTACCAGGGGCGATCGCATTGGCCTGATTCCCCACTAGACCAAAGGCATTGGGCGTATTGGGTGCAACGGCAAAATCGTCCATTTCGTTGTTCAGCACAATTCCTGTCCCTGCTGCAACCACCCCTGCCCCAAAGCCCAAATTAATCGTAAACGTGAGGCTCACCGCACTGCGATTGCGATCTACCACCGTTAGGTGGCTGGTTTCGGTGGATTCAGATGCCTTCAGATACCGCTTTAACATCTCGGGTGTTGCAGCTTTGACCTCTAGGGCAGGCCGCGCTCGATTCAACCGGATCTCGCTGCGGCGCAAGGCAGCGTAAGCAGGGTTAATTAAAGCCGAAACAGGAACGGTATAAAAGGCCGGATCGCCTAAATGTACTGCACGGTCTGCATAGGCAATCTTCATGGCCTCAGTCATAAATTGCAGAGCATCAGGACTATGCCAAGGTTGAGCATCCAGCCCTGCACCGCTCCATAGATTCAGCAGTTCAATCAGATGCACACCCCCAGAGGAGGGCGGCGGCATGGAGCAAACCTGCATTTGCTTGAATGTGCCACACACGGGCGATCGCCAAGTTGGACGGTAGGCTTTTAAGTCAGCTAGTGTGACCAGTCCGCCATTGAGACGCATATCGCGGTCGATGGCTGTCGCAATAGACCCCGTATAAAAGGCAGCCGAGTTTTGAGAAATAGCGCGTAACGTTCGTCCCAAATCGCGTTGTACCAAGCGATCCCCAGGTTTAAGAGGCTGTCCACCGCGGGTAAAAATAGCACGAGCCGCTGGATAACGCTGGAACATGTCTAAACGAAGCTTCGTGGCATCGGCAAGGCGATCGCTGACCGTAAATCCTTGTTCAGCTAAGGCGATCGCGGGTTTGACTACAGTTGCCCAAGATAAACGCCCATAACGACGCTGCGCTTCAGTCAGTCCTGCCACAGTTCCAGGCACCGCCACCGCCAAATATCCATCGGTACTGGCCTTAGGCCGAACCTTCCCTTGAGAATCCAGGTACAGAGTAGAGGTTGCGTTTAAAGGTGCTTTTTCCCGAAAATCTAGTGCCTTAATCTCGCCACTCGCAGAGCGTAGTAGCAAAAAACCACCGCCACCAATACCTGCCGAAAATGGCTCCACCACTGAAATGGCCAAGGCCGTCGCAACAGCAGCATCTATCGCATTACCACCCTGCCTCAATATCAACACCCCAACATCCGTTGCGAGGGGATGGGCCGAGGCCACCATTCCCTGCCATCCACGGCTTGGCTCAGCAGATCTAGCCTCAGCCTTCGGGGCCCAGATCCCAACAAGGGTTAGACAAGAAGCGGCAAAGAGGACGCACCAACGCTGCATAGGCTTCTACATGAGTTCAGGATTGCTTTCAGCATAGCGGACGGGTTCTCGCTGTCATCGAACCTATGCAAAACAAAAAGCCGAAATCAGCCAGTGGCTAAACAAACGTGACAAATATTGAAACTTATTCGCAATAAATTCCTTGACAAACAACCGCATCTTATTGAAAACTAATTTCAATAAGTCAATCCACCAAAGTGCAAGACCCTAGGCACAGCCTTGGCGGTTTAATACTTGCTCAAGCAATTTTGTTTTCTTAGCAGTCCTTGAGACAGCCGGAGCTGTTTGGAGAAGTTTGGGTCAACGCGAAAGTCCCAGAAAACTCAAGTCTCTAGACTTAAGAAAAATAATTTCTATTAGTACCGAACTCAAGCTCCATCTTTAATGAAATCAATTAGCGACATGTCCCATAAAGCAATTGAGATTTTTTTAGCCTTAGGTGTGGCAACCAGTGTCGTTGCCTGCAACGCTGGCGATGGAGATCGCACTGCCAGCTCCCCCTCAGCAACAGTTAGCACAGCACTCTCTAGCGATGCGGGTGGTGAAGGCGGAGAAGGTGGAGAAAAGGATGCATCGTCTGCATTAAAGTGGGGCGGCACATTTGAAGCACGTCCTATTGTCGCCGCCTTTGCTGATCAGGTCGTTGTTCCTCAATACAAAAACTTCAGCACTGCCACCGCAGCCCTAGCCGAAGCACTCAACACCTTTGCTACCACCCCTAACACAGAAACCTTAACGAAAGCGCGGGAAGCTTGGAAGCAAGCCAGAAGCGAGTGGGAGCGCACCGAAAGCTTTGCCTTTGGACCAGCAGGCTCTTTAGGGTATGACGGGGCAATGGATAGTTGGCCCATTAACGAAAAAGACATTCAAGCACTGTTGTCAAACAATCAACCACTCACACCGGACAGCATTGCCCAAATGCAAGATGGGCAAAAGGGAATGCACACGATTGAATACTTGCTGTTTGGATCTCAGAATCAGAAAACGGTCGCCCAGTTTTCTGATCGAGAGCGGCAATATTTGCAAGCGTTAGGCAAAGATCTGAATCGTGTTTCGGGGATGCTACTGCAAAGCTGGACCACAGGAGTAGAGGGTCAGCCACCCTACCGAATGGCGATCGCCACCGCTGGAGACCCGAAAAACGCTGTTTATCCAACGCTTCCTGCGGGAGGCCAAGAGATGGTTACGGGCATGATTGACTGCATTAATGAAGTTGCAGCAGAAAAATTGGCAACCCCGATGCAGGAAAAAAGTGCCAAGAACCTAGAAAGTCGCTTTAGCCAAATGACCCGTGCAGACCTCATCCACAATATCGAGGGAGCAAGAGCAGTCTATTTAGGCGCACATGGCTCAAAAACGGCTGACGCCAATAGCCTCAGTACTTACGTTGCCAAGAAACAACCCCAGCTTGATCAAGTAATCCAAACAGAATTCCAAGCTGCAATTACAGCCCTAGAGCAACTCCCAACGCCACTCGAAACCCACATTGCAGTTTCCCAATCCGCACCGCAACTGCAAACAGCACAGGCTGCACTCACAACCTTGCAAAAAACCCTCGAAGAAAAACTCGTCCCGTTAATTTAGCGAATAGCGCAGCATGGCGATGATTAGGTTTTGGAATGTCCGCCGTCTCAATCAGGGATGGTCCTATCTTTTATTAGCAGTCCTTGCAGTGGTCTTAGGCATCGTCCTCTCCCATAGTCTTCAGACAGGGCAGCAACGTTGGCGCAATGATCCTCTCCTATCTGGGGGCACGATGACGGTCAATAACCGTTCTTCTCGGGCCTTTTCTTACCCCGCACCCGGTCTGTCTCAGGCTGAACTCACCAAGCATCTCCAAGGA
>DATNQK010000435.1:0-4608 GCA_036704065.1 Stenomitos sp. | reverse complement strand
TGGTGAAAGTGAGCGGCGATTCCATTCGGATGGAAGTTTTTGATCAATATTGGGACAAGAAGCCAACCAATAAAGGCGTCAATGTTCAAATCTTTTCGAGTCCGGCCAACCTCTTTAATGCCTTCCGCACCGGATCCATTGACATTGCCTATCAGTCCTTAGACCCCGATCAAATCCAAGCTTTGGAAAGTTCAGCCAAGCAAGGTGCTTGGCAAGCGATCAGTGGCCCAAGCAACTTCATCACGTTTTTGATGTTAAATACCAAAGACGAAGCACTCTCGAAAGTGAAGGTGCGTCAGGCCTTGGCTGCCATGATTAACCGCGAAACTTTAAACAATCGCGTCTTTAAGGGCCAAGCTACACCGCTCTATAGCCTAGTCCCAACCATTTTTGAGTCCTACAGTAAGCCTGTATTCCAAACGCAGTCACCCAAACCGGATGCAGCGCGGACTTTGCTGAAAGAGGCTGGCTACACCTCCACCAAGCCACTCAAACTCAACCTTTGGTATCGCTCCAACCTCACGGGAGATGGCGTGGCCGCGACAACCATCAAGGCGATGATTGGCCAAAACTACAACGACGTTGTACAGGTGGATCTCAACAGTATTGATTCTGTGACAGCCTATCAAAACTTAGACAAGGGAACCTATCCCATGTTTATGTTGGACTGGGCGGGTGATTACTACGATCCAGATACCTATGTACACCCATTTTTATCCTGCGAGAAGGGCTCACCGAAAACAGGTTGTGTGAAGGGTCAAAGTCAATCTTGGGGGTCGTTTTACTATAGCGATCGCGCCAACCAGTTGATCGATCAAGCGCGCAAAGCGAGTGATCCTCAGCAGCGTCAGAAGCTGTTTGCCCAACTGCAAACACTCTCGGCTCAGGATGTTCCTTATATTCCACTGTGGCAGAAAAACGATTATGTTTTTGCGCAGAAGGGAATTGAGGGAATTTACCTCCAACCCAGCCAACAATTTGCCTTCTGGTCGCTCCACAAAAAGTCTTAGGGAAAGGGGCTCATGTCTCGGATTCGTGCGCTGCAATATTACATCTTCACTCGCATACTGTTGACTCCGTTGATGGTATGGACCATCACCACAATTGTGTTTTTGCTGTTACGGGCAACACCTGGAGATCCAGTGGATGCCATTTTAGGACCGCGTGCGCCTGAGGAGCAAAAAGCAATGCTGCGGGAACAGTTGGGGTTAGGTGCTCCAATTTGGGTGCAGTATTTGAATTATTTGCAGGGCCTGTTGAGCCTTAATTTGGGGACGTCTTTGTCAGGCCGAGGGCAAAGTGTATGGCAGATTATCCAGGACTTTTTCCCAGCAACGGCGGAGTTGGCCATTTTTAGTATGGCGATCGCCTTAGCCATTGGGGTAAGTGTTGGTATCTTGTCTGCCTCACGTCCCAATAGTCCACTGGATGCCGTAGGCCGTATTTTTGGCATTGTCACGTATTCCGTGCCGCTTTTTTGGGTCGGGATGTTGCTGCAATTGCTATTTTCAGTGCAACTGGGTTGGTTTCCCTTGGGTACACGCTATCCGGTTACAGCCTTGCCCCCTAGCGGTTTTACAGGGCTCTATACCGTGGATAGCTTGCTCTCTGGAGACATTCAGGGTTTTGGTCTGTCGTTGTATTACCTTGCCCTTCCTTCCTTTTCCTTAGGTCTGGTGCTTAGCGGCATTTTTGAGCGGATTGTCCGAGTGAACCTGAAGCAAACCCTTAAAGCCGATTATGTAGAGGCGGCACGGGCACGAGGTATTCCAGAACGACGTGTGCTGATCAATCATGCCCTCAAAAATGCCCTTATCCCCGTGGTGACGATTTTGGGTCTGACCTTAGCAGCGATGTTAGGCGGTGCAGTGCTCACCGAGGTAACGTTCTCTTGGCCAGGGTTAGGGAATCGGCTGTACGAAGCGATTTCGATGCGCGATTACCCAACGGTTCAAGGGATTATTGTTTTCTTTGCCGTGATTGTGGTGATTGCCAGTATTGCGATCGACATCGTGAATGCTTACATTGACCCGCGAATTCGGTATTAAGAACCAGAATTGGTTTGATACTGCATATTTTCTGGCAAATTCTCACAAATATGCCTAAAAACTAAAGAGCCCTTAAACGGTTCATTAATCAATTTTTGCAATATATTGGGTGTCCAACTATTTCCTCTAAAGGGATGGTTGTTCACCCAATTTTTGCTTAAGAGATTGAATTGTAAAATTGTAATTTTCGTAACTTTTTGATTGAATCGCTAGCGATTAATTTGCCAGAAGTGATCAGGATCCTCTGTGAAGAGTGATCTGCATCATCAAACTAAAAATGATTAACCAATATATCTGTATACAAGAAAATTAATGAACGGTTTAAAACATACAGCTAATGCCTTAAGCCGGATTGATTCTCAATTACGTGAGTTCCCTTTCTAAACGCTGATTTTCTCTAGATCACTATATTTCTACCCAATTAGAAGGAGCTACTCATGCTTGTTTCAACCTTTGAATTGCTTGTAAAGCCTCAGTTGCCTAAGGATTCAGTCTTAGATGTTATTCCGAATTTGTCGACTGAATTAAAGAATAAAGTCGCTCAACTGAGGCGAAATGCAATTCAGGGCTATTTTTTGACCTTGGCAAACTTGGGTAATCGTGATTTATTGCTTTCTTTAGTGTTTACGATTAAAAATAGTGCAGATCTTGACAAGTTAGTACCTATTTTAGACACCACAGGCTCAGATAATGTCTTTGGCTCGTTGACTCCCATTCCCTCTCCTTTGGCAAATAAGCTCAGTTTTTCGCCGTTGCGTCTGGTGGCCGGTGATACAGCCTTATTCCTTCTACAGCCTAATTTTTTGAGTTTTCCGAACCTACTAGAAGACACAGATTTTGAAGTTAGGGGCTATGTTGAAGTCTTTCTATCTTCTTTATCGGGTAGACCTGGAAATGCTCGAATCAAGGTCACAGCAGAGCATCGAGGAACCTTTTACAAGTTTGCTGAAAATGACCCGAATACGCTCACTAATCTCGATCAGTATGCTTACGCTCTACCTGTTCAAAGTGGTGGGGTACTTCAATTAACCCCGGATGATCCAAACACATAGCTTGGGAGTCAACCTGTTCGTTCCTGTTTTTAACTAAGCTGACTTACCGAGGTACAACCTTTCTTGCCACGGTAAGTCATATCCTCATCCTATGGATTGCAACTTTATGGAACCACCCTCTTTGGAACAAGATTTTAAGTTTTACCCGCTCTCTTTTAGTTGGGTTGCTGTTCATCCACAGCCCAAGGGAATTGTTCAATTTATTGGTGGTGCTTTTTTTGGTACTTTTCCGACGCTGTTTTATCGATATCTGCTCAAACAGCTTTACTTAGAAGGCTACACGATTGTTGCGTTGCCGTTCCGATTTACGTTCCATCATTGGGACGTTGCGATTAGCCTGTTGCGGGAACAACAAGCCTTGCGACTGCTGTTAGCACAAAAGGCACAAGATCTTGGCTATGAGGACACAATCTATAGTCAGCCCAATCAGTATCTTTGGTTAGGTCATAGCCTTGGGTGTAAATACATTGCACTTCTAGAACTGCTTGCTGAATGGTGTCAATCTCCTGCTAAGGTGTCAGCGAAGATTCGACAAGTTACGAAACAGTCAGACGCTCAACTGCAACAAATTCAAAGCAGTATTCAAGGTGTTTCTATTTCGATTGAGGATCAGCGATCGCTGTTGATGGCTCCGGACATTAGCAACACTCAGGATGCAATTAAAATCCCACTGGTGCCACGCTTGCTGGATGCAGTTGGTTTAGGGGTTTTGCCCACCAAGGAAGAAACCTTTGATTTAATTAAGCAAAGCGACTTATTTAACCTTGCTAGCATGATCTCTTTTGCGCAGGATGAGATTGCAGGCAATATCAACAGTCCACCTGGCCTAGATAATACAGTGAGAACATTGTTAGAGATCCTGGGCGATAAATTAGAGTCTGTAGAATTGGAAGGCAAGCATTTGCGACCCTTGGGCGCACAAATCGGAGAGTTGATTGTGGGGCCAATTGCAGCACCTCCACCTCAGCTTCTTTACTGGCTTATTAAATTCCTGGGCTAGACGTACAAGTTGTCTGTCAAGAAGCTGCTGCGAATCTGATGAGCTTGATTATTCAATTCAAAATAAGCATAAAAAGCAAAACCCCTCTGATTTAGAGGGGTTTTTTGACATTCTTAGATGTCGTTGAGCTATTGATTTAAGTGGAGCTGACGGGAGTCGAACCCGTGTCCGCCCTAGTTATTAGCTCCCCATTCATTCACAGGCTTAGCTTTTATACCCTAAAAGCGAGGATCGTCAATTATCCCGGACGATAGGATGCTTTGGTGAGTTCTTAGCTAGACAGATCAACCAAAGGTAATCTGCTAGAGCATCCGTTGGGGTTAAGTCTATCGCTATTAACGGAGTCTAGTGATAGACGCTCAAAAACCGGTGAGGTTTTTAGGCAACAGCAACTGCCCGACGAGCGAAAGGAACGATGTTGTTCGCATTTACGTTTGTTTGAGTTATTGATTTACGAGAGGTAACTCACTCTCGGCCTGCATCACAAGGCTACGTTCACTAAAACGTC
>DATNQK010000434.1:0-5576 GCA_036704065.1 Stenomitos sp. | reverse complement strand
TCATCGGCCACCCCAGAAACAAAAAAAGCTTACGGGAATTCCGTAAGCTTCTGTTGATTTTTGGTCGGAGTGACATGATTCGAACATGCGACCCCTGCGTCCCGAACGCATTCGTCAGTCCCTTCCTCAACAGCTAACGCTGTGCTCTCTACCAAAACCGGCTGAGCTACACCCTTGTAAATACAAGCACTTACAAGTTAAAGACAAGCCCAGTCTATAGCACCGAAAGACAACAATCAAGCTCACACCGAGTACGTTACACACGAGATTGTGTAAATTTTGTGTTGGCTTTCTCATCCTGCCTTCAGCCCATCTCGGTTTTTAAGGGGGGGGTGGGGGAAACTCTGTGGCCCAGACAATCTGCGTAACAGGGTCTGACCAAATTTTTATAATTTTTCAGATTTTTTGGAAAACACAAAATCACCAAGACAAAACATGCCCAGCAAGGCATCACAATCGCTCTACAGTCGATTTAACTTACCAAGACAAGGGGTAGTATACCCAAGCGCTTTAATTGCCTCAAATCGATTGTATTGCAAGGGCAATAAAACCTAGAGCACGACAGCCAGCAGTTTAAATCCAAGACCAAGATAGAGGATATAAATAAAGACCATCTGTGCAAGGGGTGGCCCCAAGCCATCCCCGAAGCAAACAGATGATTAAACAAAGAGTCCATCAAAGACTCTTTGTTATTTCTTATATTCCTATTCTTACTCTTTTATTCATATTCCTTTATTCTTCTATTCTATAGACATATTTATTAATATAATCAATAAGTTATGCAAATACAGGCACTGCCCTTTGGGGCAGCACCCGTATATACATACCCCATCTAAGTTATTGATTTTATTGAATGTTTAATACACACACGAGACACATCTTAACCTATTGTTTTATAAGGTCTTTATCAATTTTTACCCGTGACTCGTAGAACATCCTTTTCTCTTCTACCGAGTAGTAGCGCATCCGCTCATTCTGCTCAGACGTAACAAGGTAAAGGTTGAAAATCGAGTTGTTAGTCTTGTCTTTATCCAAATGATCGCCGTGCAAGCCCGGCCGCAAAACCAATTCACCATCTGAATTTTCGTAGGCAATATCTGTCGTGTAATCACAGTGCAGGTCTGCAACCAGCTTATGCAAGTTGTGAGCGGCAGAAGCAGTTGGATAACAAGGATTGTCTGCAAACCATACCTGTAGATATTTTTGGCCCTGCGGTGATGGTCGTTGGTGGTTCCACTGCTGCTGAAGCACCTTCCAAGTATCTGGTCTGTCTTTGAAGCAAGCTGCCACAATCCCGGTAATACTAGTCAGCACCCTTGGACAATCTCCAGTTGTTCGCCACGATTCCCAATAGGGAAAGCTAAGTGGGTCATCCCGATCAGGCAAAGCTTCAAATCCTTGCTCTTTTGCGAAAGCCATAAGCTCAGCTGTTGAATAAGTCCGGCCTATATTTCTCTTGTTTCCAAACTCATCTATCACAGGAGTATAGCTCGGCCACAAGATCGGCATTTCTGTACCATCTGTTCCCTTGGGTTGGTTGAACTGGCCTTTTACTTGCTGAGACATGACAACACCCTAGTCTCAAGCTTGGCTATTCCCTGCTCTGTATCCACGTAGAACAGCTTTAGGCTGGGGTGATACAGCAAATCACAGACTAGGCCCATTACTGCTTTCACATCATTAGCCCTGAACACCAAGCCCTGTTCTATCTGGCTGGCGTAAAGCTCTAGATTTGCTGGCAACAGGTTCCAAACCCATTTCGCTATTGCCTGCTGTACCGATCCCCATTTTGCGAATATTTGCTGAAGCGTCATTTTCTCAAATGGCAGGAATTTTCCACCTGTCACATGCCACCCTTCTGGATGCGCGGTATAGCCACGCGTTCCCAATTCTTTTAGCAGTTCTTTCAAGGCTGCAAGAAATGACCGACCATCCCGCACCTCGTATCCACGCACACACTCAACAAAAGCTTGTCGCGCTAGTTCAGCGTGCCCCGCTTCTGCTTTGATTCGTTGTGTCTCGGTGAAATCTCCTTCAGTTCGTTTAGCAAAGTATCGTTCCATACTGCGCCTGCTTACTTAACGAGTCGGCTTTGCGCCGTGTTGAATATTTGCTCTTCAGTCAGCCCTAGCCGTAGCAAGAAGGCGATCCAGTTACGGAATGACCAGCTATCTTCTGGCTTACAAATTTCATTTTCATGCTGCAGCAGTTCATGCCAGTGCATGTCATTCACAATACAAAGCTTGCGGGTAATCCACTTTGCTACTGTCTGCGCTGATTTTTTTACAATCTCCATCAAGTACCTCACCAAAAAATGTCCACGCAAAACGTGAACGTCAAAAAGCCCAATCCACCAACGCCGTACTGCGCGCAGCAAATTGAGCCAACCACCACCTCAAAACAGAAGGTGGCGTAGAAACCAAATTGTTGTTCCTATATCTTTATAGCTATTATATCAGATTTTACTTATTTGTCAAGTCATAAAAATTTACATCCATTAAATCAAATACTTCGTTTTCTGTTTTTTGACCATCAATTCATCTCGCCTAGACAGACCTTCCAGAACATAATTCCCACTGCAGTTGGGCAAAGAGCAGATACAGAAAAGTCAAGAGCCATAACGGGAGGAGCAAGAGAATGAACAACGGTTTCAATCTGGGTGGCAGACTAATAACTGCTCTCGTATTGGCAGCGCTCACCACCGTTACCGCGGCTGCTGGTAGCAATAGCCCAAAGAAGGGTTCCCTCGGCGACTGGTATGGGATCACTTGGGAAAGCTTCTCTAAGAAGCATCCACCACACAAGCACTGCCAGAAGAACAACGAGAACGGCGAGGGCTTCGTCCGTTGCTTCCTAGATCAAAAGAAAGTTGAAGGCACCTCGGGCTGGAAGGCAGATTTCCTGTTCTTCAAAGGTGCGCTAATCGAATTACAACTAACTCGCCCAACAGACGAACCTGCCACATACGACACCCTTAAGGCCAAGCTATCCAAGTCACTCTGGCAACCTGTAGCCAGTGAGATTAACGACCCGACTCTGAATGTACGCGACGCCAAAATCCTACGCGGAACAGAGACGACCTCTTGGACATATCGAGATACAACGTGGAAGCAAGAACAAGCCAACAAGAAGCACCGCGAAATTCGACTTACAGAGTCAATCGAGTTCCCGACGAATGGGGCAAAACCAAGTAAAAAGCCCACAAGCGTAAGTATTTTGATAAAAAATCATAATTGATAGTACTTGTGATGAATTGAATTCACCCTTATTTCAGACGATCAGCAATCTCCACATCACAACAGTTCCAACTATCTGCCCTAACGAGAATCCTATGTTGTTCTCATACGTTAGATTGGGTACTGGCAAAAAAGCCGTCAGAGCAAAAATACCCACAAACCATGAAGAGGGGGGTTCCGAGAAGTAACCAAACCAAAGGAGGAATGCCCACGCCATCAGCATTCGCTGCAGGATACCACCCCCGAAAAATACTAATCCGCCAAAACCTTTGGCAAGCCTGCTTGAAATACTGACAGCGTCCAACCCGGCCCGATCAGCAATTAGGCTTGGAAGCAAAATCACAAAAGGAGTTAAAAAAAGAGACAAGAACGCTGGAATTACCATCAAATACATACTGACGTATGAAGTAAGCGCACCAATGCAAAACGCACCCATATGGATAAGAATTGAAGTCATGTCCTGCCCCTCGTCTCAAGTTAAGACCATACATCTAGCCGCTGGAACTCCGACTCTCATAAATAGGCCCCCCCAGCGCGTACAAGCTTCCTTGATCGGGACTGACGGGCTCGAAACGAAGCTTCTTTAGCGCAATCGAAAAGCATGTGCGTATTTTCAATCGGCTTTGGGAGAATCACTGCTACTAAGCATGTGTATCGGAATACGCGCCCAACTCCGCTCTAAAAAACCCTTAAAAACACCAAGAACCCACCCAAAAACCAAAGAAAACCCAATAACCTTCACCCCGATAGCCACATCCCCAACAAATACCATTCGGACTCCGAACAAAAACGCCCAAACGACACATAAACTGGCGGCGAGACCTAGAAACCAACCGAATGCAATCAAAATAAGCTTTAGCGTGCGAGACATACATCTTTCCTTCCAATTGTTCCCCTAGAAAGTACAACTCGACCAAGGCATCTTTGTCTCCTTTGGATGCACAAAGAAAAATCTTTGATAGGTATCGCCCATTACCCTCTACCCCACCAAATTTTGACTATCCGATCTTGGCAAGCAACTGATCGGATGATAAGTGAGTGTATCGCTTAAGCATTTGTAATGTCTTGTGTCCTGAAATAGACGCAACCTCCATCACGTTAAGCCCCTTCTCGAAGAGCCTGCTAACCCCCTCATGCCGGAGGTCATGAAAGTGCAGATCGTCGATCTTGGCTCGCTCTACGGCCCTTGCAAAGGCTAATTTAACGGCCTCTGCTGTGGTTGCAAATACTCTGCCATCAATTGACCTTGGTAACGCTTGAAGAAGTGCTGTCGCCTTCAGCGTAAGGGGCACTGACCGACCTTCCCCATTCTTGGTATCAACCAATCGAGCAACACGTTTATTCAGATCAACGTTGCTCCAAGTCAGAGACAAGATTTCCCCTCGTCGCATGCCTGTCTCAATTGCAAAGACCACAACATGCTTGATCCAAGGATTGCGAGTCTTGGTTTGCAGCTGCAAGAGTAGTTTCGATTCCTCATCAACTGATAACCGGCGCTCTCTACTCTTGTTGTGCTTTGGTCGCCTGATCATCTCAACCGGATTGCTTATATGAATCCCCCACTCCTTGCGAGCGGTGTTGATGGCGTGGCTAAGAATATCAATCTCACGATTTACGGTGCTGCCTGTGACCTGCTGTGATCGCCTGTCTCGCCATTCGGCAAACAACTTGCCAGTAAGTGCCGTGGCTTTGTACTGACAAAGAGATTCATCCCGAACCAGTCGATCTATCCGGATGTTCTCGTTTTCTGCTGATTTCTTGAGGGGCGTGACTTCGCGTTTGTAGCGTTGCAGGATTTCGCCCAAGGTCGTCCGATCAGCCTCAGAACGATCAAGGTAAATGCCCTGATCCATTTGCGTTTCGTTCATCCGTGACCAAGCTTCTGCATCACGCTTCGTATCGAACATCTTCGAAACGGTGGGAAAACCTCTACGCCGGATTTGAACTTGATAGCCGGTTGCTCTCTTGGTGATAGTTGCCATACACAGACCTCTTCAGGAAGTGTGTAAGAACTGTGTGAATCCAAGAAATGAGGCCCAAAACCGTAGAGTGCATTTGCACCCCAGAAAGCAAAAAACCCACGCAATCTAATGATTTACGTGGGCTTTACTCTTAACTGATTTTTGGTCGGAGTGACATGATTCGAACATGCGACCCCTGCGTCCCGAACGCAGTGCTCTACCAGGCTGAGCTACACTCCGATGGCTGCTGAGAGAGCTAATGATTTCTCTCAACTGCAAAGAGCGTCAATTGTAGCAGAGCTTTTTTATAATTTGAATCCCCCAAGCACTGAATTGCAGATCTAGCCAATTCCGCCTCTTGCACCGCGCGAGCGCGAGC
>DATNQK010000433.1:0-3530 GCA_036704065.1 Stenomitos sp. | reverse complement strand
ACTGCTGGGGTTGATAGGCAACCACTTCTGCCTTCGGAAATCTGCGCTGGGCAGCGGCACTGTTGCGAACCAGCAGCAGCACTTGATGTCCTTCTGCTTCCAGCCGCTCCACTAAGCGACTGCCAACAAATCCTGTACCGCCTGCGACTGCAATTTTCATGATGGTGATGAATAAAAGGAGATGGGGATGGGTCGTTGTACCTATCCCTCTTTTTCAGGATAGCGGGTTGCTGGAGTGGAGAACTCAACTTTTGGTGGAATTGCCAAGCGTGGTGGCATATTGTTGCTCAGGTCTTAAGCGCTGTGCTAAATTGAGAATCCTGAGGGCAATTAGCACAGTGGTAGCGCACTTCCTTCACACGGAAGAGGTCACTGGTTCGAACCCAGTATTGCCCATTATTTTTAAAATTATCAATCGAAAAGAGAGCTATAAAAGAGCTCTAGAAGCTCGACAGCACTTCAATCAAAACTTGATGTCTGAAGAGGTCTAAGGGTTCTCACGATATCGTTTTCCAATGAGAAGGCAACCGCAAGCAAGAGTCAAGCAGATAAATACCATTGGAATATTGCACGCCTAAGGAACGCAAGCGACAATGGAGGCAGCATTGGCAAAGCTGCAAGAGTTTTTAGCAAAATGCGTGAAAAGATGATGCCATGATAGGCGACAGATCATCAGGAGGTCGTTCAATGGTACAAACTAAACCTCAACTTTATACCACTGAAGAGTACCTAGAATTAGAAAAAAAAGCCGATCACAAAAGTGAATATCGGGATGGAAACGTTGTAGCAATAACAGGTGGAACAACAAATCACAATAAACTCGCAGGAACCCTGTACGCGTATCTGTTATTTGCCTTAAAAAAACTGGGCTGCAACGTTTACATTGGTGATGTACGTCTGTGGATACCTCAATATCGCCAATATACTTATCCTGACGTCATGATGATGCGTGGGCAACCGCTATATGCAGATGACAGCAAAACGACTGTATGTAATCCCACACTTATTGCAGAAGTTCTTTCAAAATCAACCCAAAATTATGATCAAGGCGATAAGTTTATGTATTATCGCTCTATTCCAGAAATACAAGAATATCTTTTGATTGATCAAAAGCAGTTCTACGTCATTCAACATACAAAACCGAATCTGGACAGTGGTTATTGTCTGAACATAGAGGACAAGCAGCAATCCTGAACTTAAACTCGGTTGAGTTTACGATTTCACTTACCGATCTTTATGAAGGTGTTGATTTTAGCGATAGTGAAGAATAGAGGAAGTATAACCGAAATAAGCTAAAACGAGAGTAGTAGAAGGCTTACAAAAAGATGCGATCGCTTACAAAGAAAAAGCCAAGAAGGAATCTTGCAATCGATACTTTTAGGAATTTAGCAGCATCTGTCTTAGTAGCAACGAGAGATAATGCTCTTGCACTCGTCATTGCACTCAACACATCAAAAATTTGAGACAGCCGCTAAAAATAGATTTCCGACTTACCTTTCAAGAGGCAGTTGCATCAAGATCAACGGTTTTGTGAGCGCGATCGCCCTTAACCACGCTTATCGACCCTGGTCATTTGACCCAACAATCTACATAAGGATGTGCATAACGCATCAATCCTGTTATAAACATACTCAAGATACGCAGCTATTTTGCGCCTGAGGGTTTATGACACATTTGCTTGTTACAGCCAGCCTATCCCTGACCCATATTGCGGCGATCGCCACTCAATTTGCGGGTCGAGGTCAGGTCACTGCGGTACAGCCCTTTGGCAGCGGCAACATCAACGACACCTACTTAGCGACATTTATCCCCAGCCCCAACAGCCCAGAAGAGCGGTTTATCTTACAGCGCATTAATACCCACGTCTTCAGGCAACCCCACCTGATCATGCAAAACATGCGCGTCTTCACCGAGCATGTTCGCTCTCGGTTGGCCTGCGATCCATTGAGTGCCGATTGTAGTTGGCAGGTACCCCGCGTGCTCCTCACCCGCGACGGCAAAGATCACTGGATTGATACCAATGGCGAATTCTGGCGTGCCATCAGCTTTATTGAAGGGGCCGAAACCTTCGACACCATTCAAGATACAGAACATGCCACATCCATTGGCTATTCCCTGGGTACCTTCCATCGCCTCGTCAGCGATCTGGCTCCCCATGCCTTAACCGATACCTTGGAAGGATTTCATATCACCCCCAACTACGTGCAACAGTACGAGCAAGTGCTTGCCACGCCCACTCATACTCCAACTCAGGAAAACGCTTTGGAAGTGGCCTATTGTCACCAATTCATTGGCGATCGCAAAGAATGGGCGCATGTCTTGGAAACAGCAAAAGCAGAAGGCAAACTGCCCATGCGCACCATCCACGGCGACCCCAAAATCAACAACGTCATGTTTGACAAAAATACGCGTCAGGCCGTGAGCATCATCGACCTCGACACCATCAAACCGGGCTTAGTCCACTACGACATTGGCGACTGTTTGCGGTCTGCCTGCAACGTCCTTGGCGAAGAAACCGAAAACTGGGAAAGTGTGAAATTTGATCTCAACCTGTGCCATGCCATTTTGTGTGGCTACCTCGCCGAAGCTCAAGCCTTCTTAACACCCAACGATTACGAGTACCTGTTTGACGCCATTCGCCTCATTGCCTTCGAATTGGGCTTACGATTTTTTGCCGATTACCTAGAAGGCAATCCTTACTTTAAGGTGAAGCATCCAAGTCATAACCTGACCCGTGCCCTAGTGCAGTTCAAGCTCACAGAGAGCATCGAAGCACAAGCCAGCACCATTCATACCCTCATCCAAGATCTCAAGTGACTCAAAAAACCTTTACGCTCCAGCCCTTTTCACCGCCGCTCACCTTGGCGCAAGTGAGCCTCAACGGCATCGCAACCCTTCAACAGTCACAGTTGACAATTCTCTACACCCTTTCAGACCCACTGGGTCAAGTAAAGATCCCATCTCCTACCCCCGACAAAACCCGTCAAGACAACCTTTGGCAACACAGTTGCTTTGAACTATTTGTTGGGAGTGCCGATACATCCCAGTATTGGGAATTTAACTGTTCGCCAGCAGGACATTGGAATGTCTATCGCTTTGATGGCTATCGTCAAGGCATGGCACCAGAATTAGCCTTTGCCGCGCTCCCCTTTCAGGTGACACAAACCCCTTCCACCCTCTCACTTGAGTTAACCTTTAGCCTTAAAGAGTTAGCCCTCACAGCCCAGCCACTCCACATCAGCATCACGGCAGTGCTGGAATCTCAACAAGATGAGCTCTCTTATTGGGCCTTAACCCACCCTGGCCCAGAAGCCGACTTTCACCGCCGCGACAGTTTTATCCTCTCCCTCACGCATGTTTGATGCTTCCTTAATGGCCCACCTTTCCCCTTCAGACCTGGAACCCTGGCAGGCGATAGGCGCAGAAACCCAGCAGATTGCCGCCGTGCTGCGATCGCCTCAGCAACATACCCTAAGCGCACCCATCCAACTTCAGGGCATCGGGCTACACACCGGTGCATCCGTTCAGGT
>DATNQK010000432.1:0-8407 GCA_036704065.1 Stenomitos sp. | reverse complement strand
CGAGACTCTGATTGAATTGTTGCTTGAGGATTTCGGCACGGTTGAGCATAGAACAAGGAGGGGTTAGAGTAGGCTGTAAGGCCATGATGCCTCTAAATCAAGCCTTACAGGGTTTTAGCTCTCCTTATTTCAGTGGCATTGCACTTTCAGAACTCTTTGCGAGTTAAGTATTATTCACATTGGCTGAACAAGTTATGCTATGGCAGCCTGACAAATTGCTGACCCAGAACGGACTATAAGCTATCTGTTGATCTGCATAGGTTGTCGCCGTCCGGTTAGCTCAATCGTTAGCAGCTAAAGGAAGCATAGAGGTCAAGTTTAGATTCCCTTGCGCTGAGACTTAATTGAGCGTTACTCCTTTTTCCTACAGCCGCACAATTCGTTAGTGTCAGTTCTTTATTGAATGAAAAGTTGGAGAAGAAAATGTCTACACCTGAAAACACTCAAGAAACCACGATAAACAGTACGACCGAAGCAAACGACAATTCTTGGCCCAAGCGTCGCGACGCTGACGAAATCCCGTGTCCAGCGCTCTTTAGTTTATACAATAATGGCTTGTTGAATCCAGACGACCATGGCAATGTTACTACCGCCCATTTGGAAGATGTTCTTGCAAGCGTTGGCCTCGATGCTACTGTTCGAACAGTCCTTACCAAAGGTGCCGACAAAACTGACGAAGCCCCTGGCAGTTTCAACCTCTTTCGCCTACGCGAATCTACGCTCGATCACACTGGAAGCACCGGCATCCGAGATCCAGAAGTTAATGCCAATAAGTTGGAGAGTGCGCTGCTGGATTTCAGCAAGAATGGTCGCATGTACGCCGAGAACTTTGCCGCCGCAGCCAATCATGCTCAACTCCAAGACCCCGGCTTTAAGGGTACTATTATTCAAACCTTAGAATTCACAGCCCTCCTCGAAGTGTTCGGTCGCGTCGATGAAAACAAGAAGCGCTACCTCACTGTCGATGATGTGAAGGGCCTTTGGATTTACGGTAAGTTTCCTCAAGATTGGCAACCGCGCGCATCTGACGAAATCGGTATTGACGACGTGGCGGCGGGTGTGACTGCGATAGCGGTAAAACGTTTGTTGCAGCTTCTTGGAAGTTAATCGCGTCTCCCAAAAATAGCTTGCATTGGATGGACTCAATACTCTAGTTGGGACTTTAAAGCGATTGCCATCGATGGAGTCAGAGCTGTTGATAACTAAAACCTGAGCTGTTTTTGAGGAGGTGCATTTACTTGGCTTCAACAAATGAGGATCTAGGGTCTGTTTTGAAACCTACTAGAAACCTTGATTTCTCGTACGGGAGAATGAGGCTTTGACCGGCCTTTAAAACACGCCCTAGCTTGATTATTCTGTAGACACGAACTGCAGCAGATTAGCAAGATTCTATAAGTCAGAGAGAACCGCTGTAAATTCTAATTTTATCCAATGGTTCAGAACGGAATTGTACTGGAGTATAAATTAAAGTTCAGGTTTATAAAATTCACAGATCGATACTTATCAGGTTGATTCGACAGCACCGAGCGCAATTAACGTCATCCGTTGTGCTTCAGATAATCCCTGAATCCCTTTAATTTTCATACCTTCGTAGGGACGTGGAACTCTCAAAGTGGATACGCAGGTCTGTGAGAGTAAGTCCCAAATTTTGATGGTTTCATCTTGGCCACCGCTAAATACAGTCAGTGTAGGAGATGCAACATCATTAAATTGAACTGGGGCCAGCAGTAGAGTGTGAATTTGATCGGTATGCCCCTTCAGAGTCTGATAGCACTGCCCAGTAGAAATATGCCAGAGTTTAATACTTTGGTCGAACCCAGCGCTGACAATGAACTGACCATCCGGGCTGAAGCAGGCGTTAGGGGCTGGCCCTTGGTGATCCATAAACGTCTGCAAGCAGTCCCCTGTTTTGATGTCCCAGAGTTTGAGCGTGCTATCGAAGCTTGCGCTGAGTAATTTTTCTCCATCTGGGCTGAAGACCACTGACCAAGCTCTGTCACTGTGTCCAATGAAAGTTTGGCAACATTTCCCGCTGCCAGCGTCCCACAAGCGAACTGTGCCACTAAACTCACTGCTAGCCAGCAGTTGTCCACAGGGGCTGAAGGTAACCGCAAAAACCGATCCAAGATCTCCCTGCAGTGTTTTCAGGCATTCCCCTGTGGCTATATCCCAAAGTTTAATCGTACGGTCATAGCTGCTACTGGCGAGTTGCTGCCCGTTGGGACTAAATGCGATGTGCCAGACCCAACTATTGTGACCCTGCAAAGTTTGGATACAGTGGCCTGATAACCAATTCCAGAGCTTGATAGTGTAGTCAGCACTGCCACTGGCCAATAACGGTTGGTCAGTGTTGGGTTGAAAAACAACCGACCAAACTCGATTCGTATGTTCTCGTAACGTCTGTATAATTGTTCCCTGCTTGAAATCCCAGATGCGGATCGTTTGATCTTCGTGACCACTGGCAAGATACCTCTTATCAGGGCTGAGACCCAGAGATAGGACAGCGTTGGTATGTCCAACCAAGGTTTTGATACAGCGTCCTGTTTTCAAGTCCCAGAATTTAGTCGCATGGTCGTCACCACCACTGACAATTTGGTTGCCCTTGGGATGATAGGCCACAGACCAGACCCGACTGCTATGCCCCAGAAACGTTTGCAAACAGTTGCCTGTCGTTATATCCCAGAGTCTTAGCGTGCGATCAAAACTACTACTGGCGAGTTGATGACCGCTCGGGCTAAAGGCGATTGCGCTAACTAGCTGACGATGGCCTCGAAAGGTATGAATACAGTCTTGGCTTTGGATATCCCAAAGTTTGATGGTTTGATCATAGCTGCCACTGGCGAGTGTCTGTCCATCCGGACTAAAGGCCAGCGTCCGTATCCATTGATCGTGGGCTTGCCAAGTTTTATAACAGGTACCAGTAGCAAGATCCCACAGACGAATTACACTCTCCTCCCCTCCGCTGGCTAGGGTTTGACCATCAGGGCTAAAGGCGATCGCCCAAATGCGTTCGCTATGCCCCTCCAAGGTCTTAATTGCGGGGTTAGAGATCTCAGGATCTGCATGCCACAGACGAATTATGCCCTCCTGACCACTACTGGCAATGATTTTTCCATCGGGGCTAAAGGCCAAGGTATTGACTGCGTTAATGTGACCTTCGCAAGTTTGCAAGCATCTGCCACTTTCAACTTCCCAGAGCCTGACCTGGCAATCATCAGTAGCACTAGCAAGATACTGTCCATCTGGACTAAAGGCGATCGCCCAAGTCCAATGAAAGTGACCTCGACAAGATACAAGTTGTGTTCCAGTTTGAGCATCCCAAATTTGAATGCCTCCTTTGGTGCCACAGGTAGCTAAGCGTTTGCCATCCGGACTAAAGATAACGCTGAAGATCCCTCCAAAGGTTTCGGCAAAAACGGTTTGCTTGATCTGAGAGTCTGTAAAGTCGGTACCGTGCAAGATAGCACTAAGTAGGTGAGCTTGGCGGATGAAGAGATTGGAGAAATTAAACCCCTTCAGGTCTGTCTTCAGATAACAAAATAAATTAAGCAGATTACCACCCGCGTATCCAGTTTGAGCGGGATTCGCAGCTCGCAATTGTGCCAGAATATTGCAGAGTTGATGCTCCAGTTGAGCTTTGTCACCAAAGTGAGCTAGAAGTCGTTCCGTTAAGGGATGCAAAATGAGCTGAGTCTGGGCTTCTCTCAAGTAATCATGGGTCTGGGCTTCTATGAGGGCATGAGTCTTAAAAAAGTGCAGTTGACCTTCAGTAATTTCTCGTTCGATACTCTGGATGAAGTGTTCTGTCACATACTCCATGATCACGGGCTGTTGAGTTAAGCCCACTTCAGTGTTTTCAATCAGTGATCTTGCGTATAGTCCCTCCAAAGCTTCAAGTAAACTTGGTAAAGGTAGGGTGGATATAAACTTGGTTTGTAAGCTTGCAGGGGTTATTTCTTCACGGCTGATCGCAAACCAATACATGACTTGCTGTTGCAGTAACGATAAGCGCTGGAATTGTTGATCCAGTAAGTCCCATAGGCTGCTAAAGACAGAACTACCTTGAGTTAAAAACGCCTGACAATTGCCGCTAAACAGAGTTTGAATGGTAGTGGCTGCAATTTTGAGAGCAAGCGGATTCCCAGCAAAGTAGTTCGCAAGCGTCTGATATTGGGCTGTCGTTGCAACTAAGCCTTTATCAACTAAAATCTCCTCTGCTTCTGTATCAGAGAGTCCTTGTAATTGGAGTGACCTAACAGGGAATTCAGCACCCTCCCGAATTGCAATTCCTCCAGGCTTTTCTCGACCTGTCAAGATCAAACAGCTCTGATGGCGTTGGTCACAGATCAACTCAAATAACTGAGCGTAATCTTCATACCCCGCCAAATATTGGCCACTGCGATTTCCACCGCGTAGAATCGACTCCACATTATCCAGAACAAGTAAACAGCGCTTTTGCTGTAGCTGTTCCATCAAGATTTTAATAGAGACCTCATCTACTTCACTGCTCGTAAGCTTAGGGACAATATCTCTGAGCAACTCTTGGAGGGGGATTGCTTGGCGTAAACTGCGCCAAATCAGGCACTCAAAGTGCTCTTGAACGGTTTGCGCCAGTTTAACGGACAGAGCAGTTTTGCCAATGCCACCCAGACCAAAAATACCAATCAGTCGACAGCCGTTTATAGTTGTCCAGGTTTGGAGTGTTTGCAAGTCAGTTTGACGACCGTGAAAATGAGCAACATCAATTGCCTCACCCCAATCTTGAACGCTGCTAATCGTTTGAGCAGCCTGATGAGCCTGATAGCGTCGCAAAACCTGATAAAGATTTTGTTTGGATACTTTTTCATTGACTACTTGAGATATTGATTGCCATAGCAGCGATCCCACTTGTTTCACGTAGTCACATTCATAACCAATCTCGTCAGCAATAGCTTGATATGAGTGCCCCGCTAAAGCCCCTTGCAAAACCTGATATTGAAGGTCATTGAGTGCCTGCTCTTTGCTAGCGGATTGTAACAAGGTTTCAATAAAAGCCAGCGCTTCTTGTCCTGTCATTGTCTGGCAGTGTTCATAGTGGCATAGACGATAGGACTCTCAAGCCAAAGCTAGTGCCAATAATAATCTACGCAAAAATGATATCAATATAAGACTTAATGAAACTTCATAAAATCATCTCACCTTTTCTCACTGATATGGAGATGTTACTTCAGGTATTTATTTAAGAAGCTTGATAGCCAGTCTTCTGAAAGTTTTCTTTCCTATAAAGTAGCTATTGAGCTTTGTTCCACAAGTCTTTGCATTTTTGGAGTAAAGATATGAATTTGAGAATCAGAACTGCCTTGCTGTTTATAATCCCTATATTATCTATACCCTCTATCTGGTTTGGATTTCAGGGGTAAATGTGGATAATAGCTATTCCATTAGTTAGCTAATTTGGAATATTTTTGACACATTCTAAATTGATGTATCAGTAGATGTTAGAAAGGGTATTCGCAGTTATTGACACTCAAAGAGATGCTGGGAGTTTGTGTATCTCTCAAATGCTCACCGTGGTAACGACGTTGTCCTCTTTAAATATCTTCTGAGGAATATGGAATTATCCAACTACTCGAAAGAACTCAATCGCAAACCTAACAAGTAACTGCATATGAAACGGGAGGAGTTACTCTATCGGTTATGGTGCAAAGCGCATCGCCATCAGTTGATTATTTGTGTTGCAAATACATTGAATAACAATAAACTTCCTGGAAGAAAGTCGTGATTCAATCAGCAACATCAAAAATTCATTGATAAAAGAGAGCCATCCTATAACTTCCACTTTCTCTAGTTTTTTGAACTGGCCCTTGCGGAGCATATTCATCGCTTCATAGCCTTGGATCATTCTCCGAACTGTGATAAACGAGTCAAATCTCAGTCTTCGATTCATTCATCTATTGATAAATCGGTGATCTTATTCAATCAGATTGTGTAATTCAAAAAGGGAGCATCTATTGTGCTAAAACGAAGTTCTAAGATTGGGTTATTTGCAAGTGCCTGCATTCTTGTAAATACTTTGACCCCAGTAGTATTGGCAGCGTGTAAACAGACTGATGCAGCAGGTAAGTGGAACATTTATCTTTCGGTAGAAGAACTACGTCAAATTGACTCAGACCCGATTTTTGTCTCTGGAATTGCTTCACTATTTTGCAAAAATCTTTCAATTGGAAACACGGGCAAGATTTCTAGCGGTTCTATATGTAATGCTAATAAGCCTGATCCAGGTGTAATTACCTTATCTGTTTCAGGCGGCACCTTGCTGTTTGATAAAAGCACTTGCCAAGCAAAAGGTGAATTAAAATTGAAGTCAGGGGTGGAATCAGGAACATTCAAAATCAGTAATGTTACCTTTGGTTTAGATAAGAGCTTCTTTTCAGGATTTGGAAGAGGAATAGAAGCAGCCATACCTGGCAGCCTTCGTACCAATCGTTTTTCAATTTATGGTGTAAAGTTATAAAACTTTCTTGAGCATTAGAGTACAGCAGTATTCAATTTTTATAGATATGATAGGATCTAAAGTTATATATTTTTGAGCAAAATTTATCTTCTATAATCATGAGTACCGCTGTATTTTTCTCTTTTTCTTCAGGTTAAAATAGGAGCTAAGAATGAGGCAAAAGAATTTTAAAAATATTCAATAGCCCAGAGATTTATTAGGTCTGAGGTTTATTTTTAATTTTAGATTATTGGCACAGTTAACTTAACGGGTGATAAAGCTCTCAATGTTTGGCGTATAAAGCTTTCAGAGAGTCCCCCTAAATGCTCTAAAGCCCTGCTGTGTCAATGATTTAAGCGATTCATCACCCAGTAGCTGAGCCGAGCCCTCATCAACAGATTCATATCAGCAATTTACTGAATTACTCACGGTGTTGAGGGAGCTTCTTAATTATTTACTCCCCAAAAGTCTAGCGTTACGACGCTCCATTTTGCTGTTGCTCCAGTGATAGCACCAGAACTAAGGCGTCAAGCTAAAAATCATTATGTCTTTACTCAAGTTATTAGAGGAGCCTAATTATGTTTAGAAAAAGTATCGCTATCGGTTTAGCCAACCTGGCCATTGGAGGTGTGCTGTGGCAGCAACCTGCCCAAGCCCAATCTGTGGACTCTGTAGTAGGAGGTTTTTTGGGTGGCTTGACTGGGAGTATGTTAGGAGGAGGTAATAATAATAACAATAAAGAATCATCCCATAACAAGATAAAAGATGAACAACGTCTGATTCCTTATGGGTTGCAACCTACTTCATGTAATCCAGGCGTGGTCTTAATTTACGTGGGTCGCGATCAAAGCATTTGTGCTTTCCCAACAGCAAACTATCCTGCAGGCACCTATCGCATTCATCCAGATACACTTCAATTACTTTCAGTCGGTATTAATCAGTCTAACAGCAGCCAGCAGCCTCCTGCTGTGCCATCCCAACTGCCTACTCCTTACTACCCATCTACGCAACCAATGCAACCCTGGCTCTTTCCTCTTAATGCAGGTGGAGCCAGCCTGCCCACTCCTAGTATCATCGATAACCTGAACCCACATCAGTACAGTGTATCGCCAGCAATTGAGGTTCAGATTCGAAATATCCTGTCGAGTCGGGGAATCAGTCTAGCATCTTGTGGCCAATCTCCAACAGCAATATTTATGATTGGTCGCTATACAGCCTGTGCATTTCCAAGCCCAAATTACCCGGCTGGACGCTATCAGATAGAGACACAATTGCCCTTTTAAGGCACTGAGAGTTCTGTGTTCTGGGCTCCTCTGAATCGGCACACTTACAATAGTTTGGCTGGGTTAAGCCTGCACTTAAATCATGCTAATTTCATATTACCAACTTGAATCAAACACATGTGAGTGAGACTCAGTTGCCAAAGAGTTAATTGAAAGATGTTAACTCCAGAGGAGCTTTACTTTTGGTGACATATTGGGCTGATGGCACTTAGGCTAAGTCGATAGAAACTCAAGCACTACTCGGTTAAATTCATCAAAGTACTCTAAATAGGGAAAAATCCACATTGATCGAATACCCGGACGGCGAGAACCTTTGCGATTCACAGATAATGGATGTTTCTTTCCGGTTCAGCACAATGTTACGCAACTGAGAACAGAATCCATCTAAAAAACACTGATGATCTAATTTCTCGGGACTATTTCTGAGCTACTGCATATAAGACATTAACCTCCAGGGAATGGACTTGATTAGTCCGGAGGAAATGCAGATTCGCTTGTCGGACACGCTCCCTTGCCACCGAATCAAGTTGGTCGATTGTACCTCTGTGTCCGCCCCCCAAAATCATTGTCCACCAATCTTCTGGAGAAGCCAATTCATGAGTACCTGCCTCAGCGAAAACCTCTACATCGCTTGCGCCGCCTGCTTCTAGTA
>DATNQK010000431.1:0-2247 GCA_036704065.1 Stenomitos sp. | reverse complement strand
AGCTAATCCAATGACTTGGACCGCATGTTAGAGAATGGATTGGAAGTATGGTGTCCAAAGCTGGATTCTCAGCCTGGGACGTTAGTATCGGGGCGGCAGGTAATATCCTTGGGACAGCTATCGCCGGCTACTAGGTGTTTGGGATTTAATACTTTCATAACGAAGACGTCATAAGGAGATTTAATGGAGTTGTTACTCGGCGGGATTATCGGCGCTTTGCTGTCACTAATAGTGACAGCCGTATTTCTTCCTATGATCCAAGACCCTGTAACGGACTTTTTTGCGACCAAGTTCGGCAATAGTTTCGGACCGCGAAGAGCTGGGACACTTGCTGGGAAGTGGCGACAGGACTGGCAGATCGATGGTCGGCCACGTGTGGATCATCCAGATGCCAAGCTTGAGCTCACGCAACTCGGCAAAAGTCTGGTGGGCAGCTTCACGTACGATGGCCGGCCGTATCGCTTGCGCGCCCGGATCGAGAACAACACATTCGTTAGTGGCACATGGTTTGACCATGCAGCAGGACAAACATACCACGGCACATTTCAAGCACGGATAGAGATTGATCAGAATCGGGTTGAGGGTAAGTGGATTGGTTTTAGTAAGAACCTCAGCACATTCAACACTGGCAGTTGGACATGGTTCCGTGACACCCAATAATTCGTCCAAGCTGAGGCCGCTTCGCGGCGTGGCTTAACTCGGGCGTTACATGGAAACGGTATGATCAAGAACGTTCTATCGGAATTAAGGAAGCACAGAAAAGAAAGAGGAAGTGAAATCCCTTTCTCTAACCATGATGAATTTTTGGTTTGGTCAGATGAGGTCTCTCCTTTACTTACCTTCGACAAAGGGATCAATGGCGCTTTTAGTCAAAGGTTGGCCTCTGCTAAAGTGACAAAATCATTATCGCCTGTTGCTTATAAAAGCAACGTAAATGAGTGTATTGGGATTGTTAACCAAGCGATAAAAAAACTAGAGAATGGGATGTCTGTGGATCAATCTGGCGGTAGAACCCGAACCTATCCACATGATTCAATTGCTGATGTGTTTTTTAATTCGGGATACAAATTAAAATTAGCATTGCTCTCGGTGGTATTTGCTGTTTTTTTGGCTGGCATCAGTGTTGGTCAAAGTAAATTTTATTCGCAAATAGTCGCACCCCTACTTGAGTCACTAAAAGAGCCCGGAAATGGTTCAAGTAAATGAAAAATGTGCCAAATGTATTACGTTTTTTCTGGTCCTTTCCGCCTCCACCGGGAGACTCTGAAAGGGCTTTGCTTATGCAAGAGCGATGAGCTAGGTCAACATGTTTAATCTTCGCAACATAAAACGAAGCAATTACTCTGCCTCAGATCTTTCCGAGTTCGAAGACGCGCTCTCCGACTACTGGGAAAAATCCCGAGCGTCGGAATCAGAAGCGATAAGTGACTTAGGAAAGCATCTTTGGCTCGCAAATGGTACTGCTGCAACTATCTCTGTCGGGTTCATCCAAGCCGCTCAAAAGTACGTTTCTTGTTGGCAATACGCCGGTGCTTGGGCTTTTATTTGCGGTATTGTTGCGCTTCTTTTGTTGAAATATATTTCTACGCTTCAGACATCAAGAGACCGTCACAGATTTCAAGATGCCAAGTCTCGCTTTGATGCTGAGGAGGTAACTGACGACATTTTTTACACTATTCGGGATGGATGGTTCAGTGCATTAAAAATCACCTGTTTAATTCTTCAATGGGGTGCGGGTGTTGTGTTTGCCGTGGGCTTAATTTTTACTCTTGTTGGCGTTCAACATGGCGCTAACATTCTGGTGAACCAGGACTGCGGAAACAGCTTTGCTTCTCCAGTCAGTCTTTTGCGTGGCGTAGCCCCCCTAACCCTCAACGTTAGGTCCCATTTGCCATGACCGAAGATTGCTCAAACTACGAGATCCTGAAATCGATCGAGTCATCGCTTGATCGGCTTGAAGAGGCGTCATGGTTCATTCAAATGATGGAAGAGCACTACCACAAGGCAAACCGCTTTCGTTGGTCACTCAATTCCTTTCTACGAACGATCAAAGAGGTTTTGCAGCTTGTAACAATGGAGGTTCAGCACCATCTCGAAGTCGCAAGCTGGCTTAAGGAAGAGCGCAAGCGGTTAAGCGAAGAACCCTTGATCGCTTTGATGTTCAAGCAGCGGGACGTTGTGGTTCATCGGTCAATGCTCAAGCCAGCTAGCAAAGGGATGGTTGGTTTCACTCGTGGTCGTGGCCTC
>DATNQK010000430.1:0-3665 GCA_036704065.1 Stenomitos sp. | reverse complement strand
ATGCAGCCAGCGGCAAAACTCTAACCCTTCTCCATCTGCCAGATCAGAATCAACCACCACTAAGTCAGGCTGTTGGCGGTAGTAAACTTCCCTTGCCTGCCTCACGCCCGAGGTTAAATGCACCGTGTAACCGGTTTGCTGCAAGTGCCACCCTAAGAGCGATCGCAGATGCGGGTTGCCCTCAACGATTTGAACGTGGATAATGCCCACTAAACCCAACTTCCTTACGTAAAATCGGAACGCTTGCCCATTAAGCTAACAAAGACAAGTAAGATTTTCGGTAGTTGTAGTTACGTACGCTCGTTATTTTCTACGCGGAACCCTTTTTGCATCATTCAATCGCTACTTTTACGGTTGAAGTTAAACGATTCAAAGTGTGTTCACCGCAACCCCAACCAAGTGAAGAGGTCTTGGCGCGTAAACCACTCTAACGCCAGCAATATTACTAGCCCAATCATAGCAAAGCGCCCATTGATCTGCTCAGCATAGGGTGTCCAACCAAAGGCAGGTTCTCCTATTGTGTTCGTTGTTTTCTCTGCATCTAGAGAATCGTGAGATGGCTTGGAAGATAGCGTCATAGCACCTTGGCTGAACAATACTCTTATAGCTTTAGGATAGAACGAATCAATGCCCCTACCGTTTTTTTCCCGGCTGATGCCTCAAATCGGGTAGGAAACTTTCGGCGCAGAAGCATCCTGAGACCTAAGGGAATTAAACTGCCCACCCCTTTTACGTCGCGCAGAGAATTGCCAACCACAGCCAAGCCAAACTTGCGCTCGTCAATCCAGCCGTCCTTAGCCACCAACTCAACCATGGTTGTACGATGTCGCACCGCCCGCGATGGCTCGTCTTCTGGCTGGGCTAAGCGCTTAGCTTTAATCTTCGTAATTTGATCCAGCGGTGCCACCTCCATGGGACAGACGGTGTTGCAATTGAAACATCGCGTACATCCCCAAACGCCTGAGAGATCTTGGCTATACTGCTCAATGCGCTGTGTATGGGTTGTGTCTCGTGTATCGGTTGCCATTCGGTAGGCTTTAGCTAAGGCATGGGGCCCCACAAACTCTGGCACAACGGCTTTGGCGTTGCATTCGGCATAGCATGCGCCGCATAAAATACAATTTCCGACTTGATTTAACATTGCACGTTCGGCTGGCGATTGCCGAAATTCTCCCTCTGCTATTGAACGTGCTTGGGGGCGAATTGCAGGATTAACTTGGGCTAAGTTTGTCCAAAATTCATTCATCTCAACCACTAAGTCTTTAATCACTGGGAAATTGTGTAGAGGGCCAATTTCCATTTGAATTGGGGTTGAGGCTAAGTTATCTGTAGAAGACTCTACATTTTGAGAACTCAGAAGTTCTAATTCGTCTTGTAATGTCTGCTTGCAGGCTAGGGCAGAACGACCATTGATCCGCATTGCACAACTGCCGCAAATCGTGTTACGACAGTTTTTTCGAAAAGCTAGCGTTCCATCTTGTTCCCACTTGATTTGGTTCAAGCACTCCAGAATCGTAGCGCGAGGTGGAACATCAAGGATATAAGTTTCAACCCAAGGCGAACGGTCAGGAGCTTGGCGCTGAATCCGAAAACAAACTTGCATAATCTATGTTGACCTTCTGGCAAAGTTCTTCAATGCAACGTTGCAAATTCTTGAAACATAGTGCTAGGCCTTTATCAAGCCCTGCGCATACGTGATTGCTTGCTTAAGGCACGAGCATCGCTGATCAGTCTTTATCTTTAATGCCTCGCGTAGCGCTTTGACTTTAAGCGTAACTTCATTATAAAAGGCATTCAAACAAAGCCGACACCGCTCTCACGGCTTTGTTGCAGAGATGATCTCAATCCGTTCTCAGATAGGTTGTAATTTTACCTATTTTCCTTTTCAGAACCTTTTTAGGCTTACTCAGCATCATTTCTGGGCAAGAGGACTGCCTCAAGTGTAGGCTGTACGCCGATTTGAAGCGAGGAACTTGTTTTCGGTTCTAACCGCTTCTGGGGCTTACCCAGCAGGATGAATAGACTTGAGAACGATAGGGAACAAGCTCGAAAAGGTAGGAAATGATAACCTTTTTTAGCGTAAATCTACCGTCTTGATGATTGAGAAATCATCTAACTTGTGCTGTTGATTGATGTATCAAGTATCTATCTCTAGGTTTTGCAAAATTTAATGATGCCTGCTGGCAAGTTCAATCCTGAACACCTCCTTGCTGTAAAACAGAAATTTCTCTCTTTGACAGACTGCTAATCAGTCAGTATTGCAAAATTTTTTAAAAACAATTTGGATATTTTAGAAAATAACTTGCTAAACTTATATGGAGTTAGTTTTTGTCTTGAATGGAGAGTGTTTCCACCTTGACTTGGAAGAACGCCATCAAAGAGGCTGTTCTTTATGTATATAGAATGGAAGGACGTTTTTGCAGATGACGACCGAAGTAGAAAAAAAGCCTTTGACAGGAAAGGCACTGTTGCAGAAACTTAAAGAGCTTCAGCATGTTTCTCGACGCGAAAAAGCCCGTCTGTGCGGTTATACTACCGTTACAAAAAATAATCAGCCGCGTGTGAATGTTGGTGATTTCCTGAATGCGATTCTTGAGGCAAAAGGTGTTCAACTGAATTCCGATGGGAATAAGGATGGTCGCGGTCGAGAGCCCACCTATCGTGTGAGTGTCCATAAAAATGGGCAAATTGTGATTGGTGCAACCTACACAGAGGAAATGGGTTTAAGGCCTGGAGATGAGTTTGAGATTAAGCTAGGCTATAAACATATTCACTTGATTCAGTTGACTGAATCGGAGCCTTAGGTCGTTTGTGTTGGGCGTGTTTTGTCCAACATCTGGGCTTTGTTTAGGGAAATGGGTTTTCTGCATCAGTTAACGCCGTTTTCTTGTTGCCACTTGCCTATCCATTTGCTGTATTGGCAAACAAATTCTGCCATTCTTCTGAGCTTGTTCACTCATGCCCACATACTTGTTTTGGGGAGACGATGCATTTCGCTTGGACAAGGCAGTGCAGTCTTTGAAAGATCGTGTTCTGAACCCAGAATGGTCTAGCTTTAACCTTGATAAGGTTGAGTCTAGTGCGTCGAGCGGTGGAGAAGCGTTTGTGCAAGGGTTGAACCAGGCGATGACACTACCGTTTGGTCAAGGCGATCGCCTGGTCTGGCTGGTTAACCCACCCCTCAGTGGTCAAGAGAGCAGCTTGTTTGTTGCGGAAGTTGAGCGCACGTTACCTGTTTTGCCTGCTACGACTCATCTGCTGTTTACCTATGAAGGCAAACCAGATGGTCGCAGTAAAATTACAAAGCTATTGCAGCAGGGAACCGTGACGGAGTTTACCTTAACGCCGCCTTGGAAAACCGATGTGCTGCGGCGGACAGTCCAGCAGGTAGCCCAGGAACTAAAAGTGTCTGTGACAGATGCTGCCGCCGATTTAATTGCCGAAGCAGTGGGCAATGATACTCGGCTTTTATTCAGTGAACTCGAAAAGCTCAAGCTTTACTTGGCCGGGCCGGATGGGCGGGTGGGTACCATTACGCCCGAGGCAGCCCAGGCCTTAATGAGTACCACTCACCAAAGCAGTCTGGAACTGGCTAATGCTGTGCGCCAGGGCTTGACGGATCGCGCCTTGGGGTTGGCAGAAGATTTATTGCGATGCAATGAACC
>DATNQK010000429.1:0-5903 GCA_036704065.1 Stenomitos sp. | reverse complement strand
TGGCATTAGTTATGACCCCAAGGTGCAGCGCCTGATGGAAGAGATTCAATGTCCAGGTTGGGACTTGACTGCGCTGCCCAGCGATCCTGCTGTGATGGCGCAACAATGGATTCAAGTATTGAACGCCAAGGCCACACTCTCGCCAGCTCAACGCCAAACGTTGATCGAGCAAGCACTTCAACATCGACAGTGTTTCGACGCGTAAAAATGCTGCTTCGGTGGGCAACTCCCTGTAAAGGGAGGGCTTGTCTCTAGTCGTGCTAAATGATCAGCTTGGCTTAGATGCGATCGCGGTTTTATCGTCAATCCAAATCAGTCGTGGTAGGTGATTGACCAATCCGAAAACGCACCGTTGGCGGCTTGGGAACAATGAGTGCCTATGGGGTTAGCCTGTTCTTCGTCCGCTGGCCATTCGCATTGGGGCTCCAAAGAAGTAGTCGAGTATATCCGTGATTGCATCCTCTGACGTTGCGTGCCGATTCACGAAATCGCCGGGCCCAGGACTAGGAATATGTTCATGAACGGTTACAACCCATTCGCTACCCTCTCGGTGTAAGAAGACAGTTGGCGCGTCCAGTACAATTTTGCGATCGCTCCAGTAACACTCATACCCAGGAATGCAATTACCAGGAACGCTCCTTGGCTTGCCGATGACATGACCGTTGGGAAAGGCAATATGCTGCGCCACAAAGGGTTTGTCGGAGACGACTAATCCACGTTCAAGAAAGCAATTTAAGACAGATAGAGGAATCAGCATATCCCCTCCTCAACATAAGACCTTCAATCGAGTGCGGCAAGTTAGTCTGTCGTACAAGCTCCTTTCGTGCATCTGCTGGATTTAGATGCTTAAAGAGAGCCATCAGGCATAGCATCCTTCTTATGCCTCAAAATTGCACCTTATACCCATAAACCAGCCTAGTGGTTTAACAGGCTGTCTTTGAGCAATACGGACAAGCAGGCTCAGAACGATGGGCAGACCCCTCAGGGTCTGGTGTCGGCAGTGGACGTCCGCAAGCTTGACACAATACATGAGTGCCGACCTTTAATCCATGCGCTAAGGCCACACGCTCATCAAACACAAAACACTCGCCGTTCCATAAGCTTGCTGTTTCTGGGACTGTTTCTAAGTATTTGAGAATTCCGCCTTTCAAGTGATAGACCTCTGCAAATCCTTGCTGCAGCATATAAGCGCTTGCTTTCTCACAGCGGATGCCGCCTGTACAAAACATCGCTATCTTTTGATGTTCGCCAGGATCTAGGTGGGTTTGTACGTAGTCCGGAAAGTCGCGGAACGATTGAGTGTTCGGGTTGATTGCACCTGCAAACGTGCCGATTTCAACTTCGTAATCGTTGCGCGTATCGATCACCGTGACAGTGGGGTCAGAAATGATCGCATTCCAATCTTCGGGCTCCACATAGATTCCTGTCCCCTTGCTTGGCTGAGCATCAGGTTGCCCTAAGGTAACGATTTCCTGCTTCAGTCGGACTTTCATGCGTTTAAAGGGCCAAGTTTCTGCCTCCGACTCCTTGACCTCTAAATCCTGCAAGCGCGGATCCGAACGTAAGAAATTAAGGATGGTATCTATGTCAGCCCTAGCCCCGGCAATAGTGCCATTAATTCCTTCCTCCGCCAATAAAATGGTGCCTTTAATATGGCAATCAAGACAAAGCTCTAACAATGGCTGACGTTTTGTCGCAAAATCTGACAAAAGTGCAAATTTATAAAAAGCAACGACAACGAGCTTCATGAGGTAGCATTATTTTTTGGTGTAGTTATTTCCATGCTAAGTCTAAATGGAACCATTCTCTGGTGTGCAATGGGCTTAACTAGAGCATTTGTTGAATGTTCCTGAGCCTTTAAGCGTGCTTCCGTGAGCGAGTTTGCGAAAGTTGAACCATTCTAGCCAAATCGTAAATCAATCTTGAGAATTTCTTAGGTATCATCGAAATTCACATAAGCTTAATCATTGGTTGAGTGGACAAGTCTTTACAGATGCGATGGAGGGGTATGTCCTCAATGCGTATGAAGGATTTGTGCTTTTCCTCTCTTCGAAGTACCTGAAAAAGGAGTTTCACATGCCTCTTATCAAGCGATGTATCGCGGAGTTTATTGGCACATTTTGGTTGGTTTTGGGTGGATGCGGAAGTGCCGTATTGGCAGCCGCTTTTACCGCAGAACTAGGACCTAATAAGAGTCCGTTTCTGTTAGGTATTGCATTTGCTGGGGTTTCCCTAGCTTTTGGCTTAACCGTTTTAACCATGGCCTATGCTATCGGCCATATTTCAGGATGTCATCTTAATCCTGCTGTTTCGTTCGGTCTGTGGGCGGGCAAGCGGTTTCCGGCTTCGGAGTTACTGCCTTATATTGCCTCTCAGGTTTTGGGTGCCATTGTAGGGGCTGCCATTGTTTACTTAATTGCGAGTGGGAAAAGCGGATTCGAATTATCGGGTGCGACGCCCCTGGCAACCAATGGATTTGGCGATCATTCCCCAGGTGGATACTCTTTATTCACTTGCCTCGTCACTGAAGTAGTGATGACGTTCATGTTCTTGATGATCATTTTAGGGTCGACGGATGCTCGTGCGCCCCAAGGGTTTGCCCCGATTGCGATTGGCTTAGGACTGACGCTCATTCACCTCATCAGCATTCCTGTAACCAATACTTCGGTTAATCCTGCCCGTAGCACTGGCCCCGCATTGTTGGTCGGCATCATGGGCAACTTAGAGCTGTTTAGCCAAGTTTGGTTGTTTTGGTTTGCACCGATTCTAGGTGCTGTTCTGGCTGGATTCGTCTACAATTCTGTGTTCAGTGCATCTAGTGCTGAGCGTTCAACCACAGTGGAAACCGCCTTGCGCTAAGACGCTGATGCGGATCAAGTAATGATTGCGATGGTGTAAGCAAGGCTGCTCTATTGCGAAGCAACAGGTGAGGCCAAGCCAGACAGCACCATTAAAAATGGTATCGATTAGCCCTCAGGTTGCATTCTCGCTGAATGATCGCCAAGACTAGAGGGCCTTGCTAAGGAACAGGGTGAGCCTGTTCCTTCTTTATTAATTGCGTTACGATGCAGTGGCATCAACGGTTTGGCCTACTACGTATTGAGGCTGGCCCCATAGGATCTGTTCATTTTTGTAGACCACCATGCCAGGTCTTGCGCCTTTGGGTTTATAAACGTACTTGGACTCTGTCCAAACGACAGGCACTTGGTGACTTTGTCTGGCTCGACTGTAATAGGCAGCAAGGTTTGCTGTAAATTGCAAATCTTGAGCATCAGGCTGGACACCTGCTTCTAATCGCAGCAATAGATGACTCCCTGGAATTTCTTGGGTATGAAACCATAAGTCATAGGCCCCCGCAACTTTGAAGCTGAGTTGTTCGTTTTGATAGTTGTTACGACCCACCAATACTTCCCATCCGTTCGGTGTGCGGTAGCGGTAAAAATCGGGGGTGGTTTTAGGCGGCGCTGCATAGTTTGGGTCAGCGAGATACTTCTGCTGAATGAGCTCTTCGCGAATTTCCTTCAGGATCTGTAAGTCTGTATCGCTGTAGTAGTGTTCTAGGCTAGAAATGGTTGCGTCTACTTGCTCTAGATAGGCGATATCCTGCTGCACATCTTCTAGGAGAGGTAACACATGGTTGCGCGATCGCCTTAGCTTTTGGTGTCGCTTGTAAAAGGCCTGTGCATTCTGTACTGCATTACGCTCAGGATCGAGACTGATGTGAACAGGCGCTGCGGTTGTAAAGTCAGGCAGTTCAATTTGTGTCATGCCAGGCTGCCAGAGGTGAAGGTGTGCCATCAGCAGATCGGCTTGTTCGCGATATTGGTCGGCTGCATCGGCTGCTGCCATCTGCTTGAGAAACACATCGGCTTTGGCTTGCAGCTTGGTCAACAATCCGCGTATCTTTTGCTGCATCTGATGCTTCAGTTGCTGAAATAGTTGTTGATTTAGCTGGGCGCTGTAGTATTGCTCAAGCAACGCCTGAACCGACACTGCGGGGTCAGTGAGGTTAAATCCTAAAACACTGTAGCTTCCATCGGCGTGCCAACCCGGTCGAAAGGTTTCGCTCTGGAGCTGTTGCAGCCAAGTTTGCCAAACCTGAAATAGGGTGTTCCATTCGTCTGCTTCTAAGGTATCTGTGGTGCGCTGGGGCGCTAGATTTGCAGCAGCAAGGAGTTCTAAGACCAGCGGAGAACTGAGCCCGCGATAGGTCTTTAGAAGGCCGGACTTGAGGGTGTCGGGAATGAGCTGGAGGCGATCGCACCACTGAGCCTGAGATTCTTCTAGGGAGGGTAGAGGTCCCATTAATGTGGGAGGCAACTCATAGGGACGACCTGTCTGGATGGAGCGAACTCGCGACTGCTGCGTGCTCACCTGATGTGCGGCGGTGACAACTAGTCCCTCCGCATTGGTCAGTACTACATTGCTATACTTCCCCATGATTTCTACATACAGGTGCCACTGTGGGAGTTCTTGGGGACGTTGTGCAAATTGCAAGTCGAGTACTCGTTCCCAGGGCCCAACTTGGACAATTGCGACTAATGCGAGGCCACTGAGTTGGTGCAAGAGTTGCTGACTAAAGGTAAATGTATCGGGCGATCGCGGAGGTGCGTCCCCGATTCCAATCCGAGCAGCTTCTGGATGCCAGCTCAGCGTGAGCCAACCTCGCTGTTGCAAGGTTCGTAAGGCCAGCTTCACTGTAAAGCGATCGCATTGATAGACCTGTTCGAGTCGTGCTGGAAGCCATTGTGCGCACAACTCACTTTTGAGCGCAATGAGCGTAGTTAAATCGACTTGCTGCACGGTAAACCGCTCTAGTTAAGTTTTATGATCTGACTTTTAGGAGATGTCAAGTTGAGCATCGCTCCAATAGCTATCCTAGCGAAGAAAATCTTTCAATAATAGCGACACTTTGTGGATTAAGAGTTGTTCCTGCCCGATGTTTGCCGATACCATGAATTGAGAGAGACACGGGCGATGAAAACAGCCGACCGCAGTAGACGGACTTGTCAGAGCACGACTGGCCTGTGGGGGGTACTAGATACTTTTTGTATTAGGAATAAGGTCATGGATATAAAGCTCATTAATATAGGGTTTGGCAACATTGTTTCTGCTAACCGAGTCATTGCAATCGTGAGTCCAGAGTCAGCACCCATCAAGCGCATCATTACCGATGCGCGTGAGCGAGGACAACTCATTGATGCGACTTACGGACGCCGTACTCGAGCCGTTATTGTTGCAGACTCCGGCCATGTGATTCTATCGGCCATTCAACCGGAAACCGTAGCGCATCGGTTCATGGTGAGTAAAGAGTCTCATGATGGCAACGATTAAGCTGTCGTGCAAGCTGTAAGCTGTGCTGATGATCCATGCAAATGGATTACCGTAAATAGATAGGAGTCATTTCGTTATCTCTAATAGCACGCGCTATTGCCCCTCTACGATTGCTCCATCTATTACATCTCGCGGGTTGCAGGTTGAACGAGGCATGGTGGATTTACTGTCTAACTTGAACAATTTGATTGTATTTACAGGGCCGAGTGGAGTTGGCAAGGGAACCGTCCTCAAGCGGCTCCTCCAGCTTCATCCTGAATTAAAGCTTTCTGTGTCGGCCACAACCAGAGACCCAAGACCAGGGGAAATAGAGGGCACACACTACTACTTTTTAACGCGACCTCAGTTCGAAACGATGGTAGCGCAAGGACAGTTTTTGGAATGGGCAGAGTTTGCTGGAAATTTGTATGGCACGCCCCGACAACCCCTGATGGAAAAAATTGCCCAAGGAGAACGGGTGATTTTAGAAATTGAATTAGAAGGGGCGCGTCAAGTGCGGCGTAGTGCGCCAGAAGCATTCCAAATCTTTCTGCTCCCCCCTTCTTTGAAGGAGTTGGAAGCTCGGATTC
>DATNQK010000428.1:0-1834 GCA_036704065.1 Stenomitos sp. | reverse complement strand
GTCACCGAGGAGGGCGGCGTAGCGGTCGTGGGTGAGGCTACGCCCACTCCCAAAATTCGATGGATAAGAGTAAACGGCCCATTAGTGGGTCTGCCTATCGCATCGAAGTGGCCAAGAAGTTATTCGACAAGGTAGATATCTTAGGGTTCTACCGCTCAGCGGAGGCTGGTTTTTCTAACAATGCTACGGTCAGCTTTGTACCCGGTCAAACACGGTATGGATTGTCTGTAACAGGTGCCGTAACGCCTACCACCAACCTCATTGCCAGCTTCGACCATGAAGATAATGTTGGCGTTGCACCAGCCATCCTCAGCGATCTCGATCAGCTTTTGAATCCGGGTGCAGTTCCTACGCCTGGTGCCAAGCAAGACAATAGCCTCACCTCTGTTTTGGTCGGTGTACAGCAGAAAGTGGGCAAGGCTACGTTGGGGTTGAACTACGTCCATCGCGATTATGTTGATCGGATGCCCGATACGGCGATGAGAGATGTTTCCAATCAACTTCAGGCCACGTTGGCAATGCCATTGCGCGAAAACCTGAGCTTTAACGCTTTGGGCGAACTCAACCTCAGCGGTAATGATCCGATTTATTCCAACCACGTGCAGGCTGGGTTTGACTGGAAGATCAACCCCAATGTCAGCATTCAATTAAACCAACATTATTTCTGGGGTGGACAACAGGGCGATCGCGCCATTACCAGCCTCGATACGGTATCTAGCTACAACATCTTTAAGCACACCCAGCTCACCGGACGATTTTCGTTATTGGGTGGAGTCGAGGGCGTGACGGGGCAAGGAGCCGCAGGCATTGCCCATCACTGGCAAATTGCGCCTGGGTTGGGCATGGATGTGTCTTACGAATATGTCCTGGGACAGTTCTCCAGCCAAAGCGGCACAAACCCAGAAGAACCAGCGGATTTGGGTGACTCTAGTGCATCGGCCATTGGTTTAGACAGCGGACATAACTTCTCTGTCGCACTGAGCTATACCGACAACCCCAACTTCAAAGCCAGCGGTAGCTATCAATTCCGTACCTCCTCCAGCGGCAGCAACTCTGTGTTGATGCTAGATGCCGCAGGCAAGTTCACAGATTCCCTTACAGGATTGATTCATTACAATCAAGCGGGGGCAGCTAACCACGGTCTAGAACTGTTGGGCGATTCCACCGACCTCAGCGTGGGGTTAGCCTATCGCAATCCTAAAAATGATCGGTTTAATGCACTTCTGCGGTATCAGTTTCGCAACAATCCAGCCACAACCCCCGATACGATTCTCCTGGGTTCGGGCACAGGATCGACGGATCACACTCTGGCGGCAGAAGCCATCTACGCACCCGATTGGCGATGGGAGCTTTACGGGAAGATTGGCTTCCGCAACAGCACGTCTTATCTGGCCAATGACCTGATTAGCCATAGCTCAATCCTGCTGGGTCAGATGCGAGCCACTTACCGCTTGAACTATCAGTGGGATGTGGCAGCAGAAGGACGCATCATCAATACCTTATCGACGGGAAGCAATGAATGGGGTGCTACTGCGGAGGTCGGGTACTACGTGACGCCAAACATCCGCTTGGCCGCTGGCTATGCTTGGGGGTCTGTAAGCGATCGCGATTTTAACAACAGCCGCTCTGCCAGTGGCCCCTACCTAGATGTCACCGTCAAGCTGGATCAACTCTTCAGCGGCTTTAAGTTCCTGAAACGACCCGTCCCCCCCACCGAGGGGCAACCCACAGCAGGATTAACACCCTCAGAGACAGAACCAACGGGAGGTCGCTCATGAGCAGCATGAGGATGCAACACGGGCTTAGCCTTGGCATAGGCTTATTCTGTCTGTTC
>DATNQK010000427.1:0-2422 GCA_036704065.1 Stenomitos sp. | reverse complement strand
GGTCGCATTGGCGACACTATCCATCGTGCTCAAGGCTTGCTTCTGGTCTCAGAGGGGGCATTGAGGAACTAAGGCAAACGCGTAAACCAACAGCGATATACAGGTTTATCCAACGCAAGGGTGGCCAATTCTCGCTCCGTTGCCACAGGTAAGGGATTATGAGGCATCCAAGGATCAGCTTCGGGACTGGGTTCAAAGGCAGGGTGTGCATCGATGGCACTGCGCATTTGCTCCGCCACCTCTAATACATCGGATTGGATGAACAAAAAGCCACCGGGTTTAATCTGCTGTGCCAGGGTCTGAACTAAATGGGGCTGCGCAACACGGCGTTTCTGATGTCGCTTTTTGAACCACGGATCAGGGAATTGTAGCGTTACACCATCCAACGCGTTGGGGGCTATTAACGAGGGGAGCGTCACGTTGATATTGCAAAATAGGTAATGCAAATTGCCAAGCCCCTCTTCATCGCGAATCTCATTGGCGCGTTGCACCAACGGTTCACGAATTTCCACCCCTAAAAAATTCCACTCTGGCCGTAGCTGAGCCATCTCTAACAAAAACTGACCGCGAGCACAACCAATGTCTAAGTGCAAAGGCTGATCGGGGTTGCGGAACACTTGGCCCCAATCGGGTGCAGGGGTTGGAACTTGATACTTTTGACTGAGAGGATTAACGTGCTGCCGCACTCGCACAATCGCCATAACACTGCAAATTTGCCTGCCAAAGTCGCACTGAAACAGGAAGCTAACCTCTCATGGATGACGCGAGGTTAGTCTTTCAATTTCAACGGGCCAGGAGGGATTCGAACCCCCGCCACCGCGGTCCGAAGCCGCGTGCTCTAGTCCACTGAGCTACAAGCCCATGAAGCTTAACAATGCTAGCAGACAATTACAAGATCCGGTAGAACCTGCTGCAAGACTTAACCATTCCCTGTTCGTCTAGCAGCAGCGAAAGGGTGTAGGTTGAGTATAGGTAAAGCCAACCTTTTGCGAGGCGGTAGACGGGCGTGGAGTTAAAACAAGCCATTATTGTGTATAAGGCTGGCAACGCTCAGGCCCAGAAGTGGGCCGAGACTTGCGCCCGATACCTAGAAGCCCAAAACTGTCATATCTTATTGGGCCCTAGCGGCCCTAAAGACAATCCTTTTCCTGTTTTTTTGGCATCAGCCTCTCAACCCATCGATTTAGCAATTGTGCTGGGCGGAGATGGTACAGCCCTTGCCGCAGCCCGACACCTTACCCCCGCAGGAATTCCCATTTTGGCAGTGAATGTGGGTGGGCATTTAGGCTTCCTTACAGAGCCTTTCGAGTTACTGCAAGATACTGAAACCCTGTGGCGACGACTGGCCGAGGATCGCTATGCGGTACAGCGCCGGATGATGTTGCAAGCCAGTGTGGTTGATCCGGTAAGCATACAAGGCACAGCAAGCCCCGCAGGCCAAGCCGATCCGGTCTATCTGGCCCTTAATGAAATGTGTGTCAAGCCTGCCTCCGCAGATCGCATGCTGACCTCAATTCTGGAACTCGCCATCGACGGCTCGGTGGTGGATCAATATCAAGGTGATGGCCTACTGGTCTCAACACCCACGGGCTCAACCTGTTACAACCTAGCGGCGAATGGGCCGATTGTGCATCCAGGCATGGAAGCCATGACCGTCACGCCCATTTGTCCCTTGAGCTTATCGAGCCGTGCCATTGTGTTGCCCTCGGGCTCGGTTGTCAGTATCTGGCCCTTGGAAGATCGAGAGCTAAGCACAAAGCTATGGACTGATGGCGTACTGGCCACTTCCATTTGGCCAGGGCAACGGGTGGATGTGCGCATGGCCGATTCCCAGGCTCAGTTTATTTTGCTGCGCGAAGATTATTCTTACTACCGTACGCTGCAAGAAAAACTGATGTGGGCTGGGGCTCGCATCCAGTACAGCAACAACCATCGCAATTAGCACCCCTCATACCTCCGGAGGCTGGCACTAAAGGGGCATGTTCGATTCAGGCGCTTCGGTTGAGGGTTGACCCGAAGGAGTTACCGTTGGGGTTGCCACTGCTGGAGCAGACGGTTGTGGTTCAGGTGAACCTGTCGTTGTTGCACTTGGAGATTGAGCCGCACGAGGCAGGGTGTCTTTGGAGGGTAACGTTTGCGCTGCCGACGGAGAAGTTTGCGGCTCTACCGCATCAGCGTCAGGGAGGGGTTGATTCAGAAGCTTGAGCAGTGAGTTGACCTGCGCCATTGTGGCAGCGTTGCCTTTGGATTGACGTTGCGCCCAGGCGATCGCCTGAGTCTCGGAGTTCCGCACTCGCCGTAGCATTGCTCCCCAAGCAACTAAGCTGGGATCAGTTGGAAATATGGTTAATGCCGTTTCGATACGACTTCCCAATCGGCCAGTATCAGACAACAGCATCTCTTTCACTTCAGCGCGTGATGC
>DATNQK010000426.1:0-6610 GCA_036704065.1 Stenomitos sp. | reverse complement strand
GGTACCACCAATATTACGGAAGCGATACTTTTCTTTGAGCGCTAAAAGCGTCGGCGGATAAACAATACCGCTGGTAACGCCTCCTTTCATCACTAAATCGCACTCAAGCTTAGGGATTGAAGATGCATCCATCCCTGCTTTTTCCGCAGGGTTAGAAATATTAGATTCCATAAGAATTTCCTGTCAGACTTCAATCTGACGCGTTATTAAACTTGCTAACAGGATCTTCTGCGATCACACTCGGAAATACAATTTCCGACACGATAATTTTTACAAACTTAATCTAAATCAATGCTCACCCAAAGCAGCTAATTTATTTTTTGCGGAGAAAAATTATTGACGCTTGCTTCAGCAACCAATTTGATGCCAAATTCAGCTTCAAAGCAGAACTTTTTGTACTCCAAACTCCACAGTTCCAAACTGCAATCATCATCGGGATGGGTGGGGTTAAGGGTGAGCCGGAGGGTGCGTGTCATGGGGTTAAAGACACAGTTGAGGCTCGCAACGGCTTGAATTTGCCGCCGATCTAGGGCAGCCGCAACCTTCAAAATGGCACTCAGCTGATCAACAATTTGTCGCTCTAGCTTCGAAAGACTTTGATAGTTGTCGTGTTTTTTCTTGGGCGCGCCCTTGCGGTGATAGCGGGCTACATTGGCAATGATTTCAATTTCGGCGTCGGTGTATCCCAGCAAACCACCATTACGAATTAAGTAATAGGAATGCTTATGGTGGGCGGAATGACTAACGTAGTGACCGCAGTTATGCAGAATCGCAGCTGCCCAAAGCAACTCTCTCTCCTCTTCTCCCAAGTGGTGTAAAGCACCACGGGTTTGGTCAAAGAGGGTCAAGGCAAATTGCGCGGTTTGACGAGCACTATTAAGATTTACGCCATATTTTTGGGCCAGGTTTAGGGCGCTGCGTTGCCGCACCGAACCTTGATAACGCAGGCGATCTTCAATCAGCCCATGATTGAGCATCCAGTCTACAATAATGCCTTCGCGTAGGGCGCGGGCACAGGATTGAATCTGCATCATGCCGAGGTTCTGCATCACCTCTTGCAAAATTAAAGCGCCAGCGAGGATGATTTCGGCACGTCGCTCGGACATACCTGGCATTTTGCAGCGCTCCGCAAAGGACAACTTACGCAAGCGTTGGGTCAGTGCTTGCAGCCGCTCTAGGGTTAAAACATAGCCATGTAAAGAGGCAGGAGGGGCTCCCAAGCTATCGCAGGCATCAAGGCGAATTAGGCTTTCGATGGTGCCGGAGGTGCCTACCATTCGCACGCGTTCTCCAACCCTAAAGTTGGCTTTCAAATCTTCTAGGGGCCATTCCAGCATGCCGCGAATATAGGCTTGGAGACGATCATAATCGCGGTTGCTAATGGGATCGGAGCTGACAAATTCATGGGTCAGCCGCACAGCGCCCACCTTCGTACTGCTTAGGGAGCGGGGTTCGTGCCCGTCCCCTAGAATCAGTTCGGTTGAGCCGCCTCCAATATCAACGATGACGTGGGGTGCATGGTCAAACTCTAGACCTGACAACACGCCGAGATAGATTCGGCGCGCTTCCTCTTGACCGGAAATAAGATCAATTTGCAACCCTAGCTGCGTTTCAACTTCGCGGATAAAGTCTTTACCATTGGGGGCTTCTCGTGCGGCACTCGTCGCCACGGCTATTACCTGCTCCGCTTGCCATGCTTTTGCCACTTCTAAACAACGACGTAAGGCTGCGATCGCCCGAGCCATGGCCTCAGCCGTGAGATTGCCTGTTTGGGGACAGCGCTCACCCAAGCGCACCGTACTTTTTTCGGCATCCACAATATTAAAGGCAGGTAAGTCAGGATTAATCCGCACCACCACCATGTGGATAGAGTTGGTGCCAATGTCGATGGCGGCCAAAATCCGACTATGAGGCTCCGTTCGCGTCGGACTATCGCTATTCCAAGCCTGAGGCACTGCGGCAGAAGAATTAAAGGTCGCTTCAGCAGCCATAAAACACCTTTACCTAAACCCTAACTAACCCGATAGTTTGAACGGCAGCGGAATTACATTGGCGATGTGCGAAAAGTTATCCCTCCTCAAATGTACACGGTTGCTTGTTCTGCTAACTAATTCCGTCGAAGGAAAGATGGCAAACGTCCCCGCAGGCGCGATGCAAACAAATCAAACTCTGGAATTTTGAGGGGAAGGGTTAACAACACAAACAGCACCAACCCGACTGCACCAGCAAGGCATAGCTCAAACACCACCCCTAAAAAGCCAGGCTGTTTAAAGAACCGCTCGATGGCCATCAGAACACCCCAACTGCTCAATCCGGCGATCGCACTCACCCCTGTCAAACCTGCGATGGGACGAATCCAACCTCGCAATTTCAGACCCTGCAAACGTCGGTCTAGAATCCACAGCAATGCCACCATCGAGAAAAAGTTAACGCTCACCGTGGCAAAGACCAACCCAGGTGCCCCAAAGTTGAAGAAGCGGACAAAAATGTAATCCATCAGGGCATTGATGCCAATGTTGATCATGCTGATCCGGAAGGGTGTATCCGCATCACCAAGAGCATAGAACACACGCACCACCACATCACGCCCTAGGTAAACGAACATCCCCAAACTGTAAGCAATCAATACGCGTGCCACCAAGTCGGATGCACTACTATCAAAGGCATAGCGCTCATAGATGGCTCGCACAATGGGGAATGCCAAGGCCATCATCAGCGCACCCAAGGGCAGCATCGTGACAGCCGTAAGAATAATCCCTTGGCGGATTCGAGCTTTGAGTTCAGGCCAATCTTTGGGATCGGTGAGCCGCGAAAAGATGGGCAATAACGGCACCAAAATCATGCTGGATAGGATGCCCAAGGGCGTTTGCACCAGCAGGGTGGAATAGCCCAGCGCCGAAGCAGCACCAGGAATATAGGAGGCAAAAAACAAATCGGTGTACACGTTGATTTGCATCATGCCCGAAGAAAAAGTCGCTGGCCCTAAGATTTTGAAGACTTCTTGTACACCAGGCTGACGGAAGTTAAAACGCAGCCGCAGCCCTCCCATATTGGCTCGCCATTGTGCAGGCACCTGTACTATCCACTGCAACACTGCACCCGCTAAGGTGCCGTATGCCAATACCATGCCTCCCAAATGAATGTACTGAGGATCGACAATTTTGCTGCCCAGCGTCAAGATTAGACCGCCAATGCCCAAAATGACGGTGAGGCTTGATAACAGAGGGCTAACCGAGGGCAACCAGTATTGATCGGCCGCGTTGAGACTGCCAAACCCAATCCCAATCAGCCCCGCAAAGAGGGTCATGGGAGCCATGATGCGTAACTGCTCGATGGCAATTTCCCGTGTTTGCAAAATCGTTTGGAAATGCTCTGGGCTTTTGGCTTGTTCAGCGGCAATAAATAACCCTGGTGCAACCAAATGCAAAAGCGGCTCGGCAAAGACCATCAACAGAATGGTAAACACCAGCAAAATGCCACTGACAAGGGTTGTAATTGTCTCTACTAAGGGTGCCGTTTCGTCCTTAGTGCGCTTTGCGAGAACACTGACAATTGCGCTATGGAACGGGCCATTAATGCCTCCTAGCAAAATTAAGAAAAAGCTCGGAATAACGTAGGAATAGTTATAGGCTTCGTAGGCTGGCCCTGTACCAAAGGCAGCAGCAATGATCATCTGCCGACCCAGCCCGGCCACTTTACTGATGAGGGTAGCGATCGCCACAATCGTGGCAATACTGGCTAAGGAACGACGAGTCGAGTTGGAGGAGTCACTCACAGGCTATAGGTGCAAGAACAAACATTCACCTATTTAAGCGCGACTGTTGGCCACTTGCGCGAGAGATTGTAGGAACACTGCAATCACAACGATGCGGCAGATCCTGACTAGAACAAGAAATAACGTTGTGCCATCGGTAAAACCGTTGCAGGTTCACAGGTTAATAATTCACCATCCGCCCGTACCTCATAGGTTTCGGGATTGACCTCCATGTGGGGCATGGCATCGTTGAGTTTCATGTCGCGCTTGGTCAATTGGCGAATCCCAGACACAGGAACCACGCGTTTTTGCAAGTTGAGTTTGTCAGGAACATCGCGCTTGAGCCCTGCTTTGGACATAAAGGTTAGAGACGTCGCTGTTCTAGCGCCACCATAGCTGCCAAACATGGGCCGCATGTAGACGGGTTGCGGCGTGGGGATACTGGCGTTGGCATCTCCCATCTGGGACCAAGCAATCATGCCGCCCTTGAGCACCAGTTCCGGCTTAACGCCAAATAGCGCCGGACGCCAAAGGCAAAGATCAGCGAGTTTACCCACTTCCACCGACCCCACATAGGCGGCAATGCCGTGGGCAATGGCGGGGTTGATGGTGTACTTGGCAACGTAGCGCTTGGCCCGTGTATTATCGTTGCGCTCTGAATCTTGACTTAAGGGGCCACGTTGGGTTTTCATTTTGTGTCCCGTTTGCCAGGTACGGATAATTACCTCGCCAATCCGACCCATCGCTTGAGAGTCAGAGGAGATCATGCTGAAGGCTCCTAAGTCGTGCAGAATATCTTCCGCAGCAATGGTTTCGCGACGGATTCGAGATTCGGCAAAGGAGACGTCTTCTGGAATGCTGGGGTCGAGGTGATGACACACCATCAACATATCTAGATGTTCATCTAGGGTATTGAGGGTGTAAGGCCGAGTGGGATTGGTAGACGAGGGCAGTACGTTTGCCTCAGCACAAACCTTGATGATGTCGGGGGCATGGCCCCCACCCGCACCCTCGGTGTGATAGGTGTGAATCACCCGTCCTTTGAAGGCCGCAATGGTATCTTCCACAAATCCAGCTTCATTGAGGGTATCGGTGTGGATGGCCACTTGTACGTCGTAGTCATCCGCAACACTGAGGCAGGTATCGATGGTCGCGGGGGTGGTGCCCCAATCTTCGTGGAGCTTGAGACCAATGGCACCCGCTTCGACTTGTTCTTCTAAGGCATCGGGTTGCGCACTATTGCCCTTGCCTAACAAGCCGATATTCATCGGGAAGGCATCGATCGCTTGCAACATGCGGTGCAAGTACCAAGGCCCAGGGGTACAGGTAGTGGCGTTCGTGCCTGCGGCAGGGCCAGTCCCCCCACCAATCATTGTTGTGATGCCAGCGGCGATCGCCACTTCGATCTGTTGCGGACAAATAAAGTGAATATGGGTATCAATGCCACCCGCAGTCAAGATCATCCCTTCCCCGGCGATCGCCTCGGTGCCAGGGCCAATAATAATGTCGATGTTGTCTTGGATGTAGGGATTACCTGCTTTCCCAATTGCCACAATGTTGCCGTCTTTGATGCCCACATCGGCTTTCACAATGCCCCACCAATCTAAGATCAGCGCGTTGGTAATCACCGCATCGACCGCGCCATCTTTATTGGTCATTGGCGATTGCCCCATGCCATCTCGAATCACCTTACCGCCGCCGAACTTCACCTCATCTCCGTAGGTGGTGTAGTCGCGCTCTACTTCAATGATGAGGTCGGTATCGGCCAGACGGATGCGATCGCCAACGGTAGGCCCGTAGGTTTCGGCATAGGCACGGCGATTCATGCGGTAGCTCATGGGACATCCTTAAATCGTCAGGGCAGAACTATTTTCTTCACTCAGAATAGAAGGTTTTTGGGCTAGATGCGATATTGCTGTATTTCCTGACAAACTTCAGCATCTAGCACAACAGTTCAGAACCCAACAGACTGAGGGAAAGTCTCCCGAAGCCAAAGCTACGCATGTCCTGACTGGCAGGGATGCAACCCTACTGACAAACACAAAGTCTGCCAACGCAAATGCAGCAAACCCAGCACTCCAGTCTCTGAAGAGGTAAATTTCAAGCAGATTGGTATCGTTTCGACCCCAAGCGCAGCGTATTGCTCATTTGTCACATAATAGAGGAGGGGCTAGCCAGCCGAAAAAGAAGTGAAGTAGCAGAAATTTCCACCGAAGACAATAGTAGCAAGGCAGAGTTTTGCTTCCAAAAACCAGCTTTAAGCCGACACAATGGCTCCGACTTTAGAGATAGACTCTACAGTTCTATTTTCTAAATATAGAAAGATGCTTCTTTGGTCATGCCTTGCAATAATACAAAAGAATAAGACGTTATGTTGGAAGATTTATTATGCCTCCTTCTACAATGGTTTCTCAAAAATCAAGAACTCAGCCGCTAGGCAAAGAACATATCACTCCTTCCAAACAAACAATCTTTGCAACGCTAGCAGTTTTAGTTCCTATTGCATTACTCTTTGTTTCCTTATTTAATGGAACAATCAATCCTTAGCGCTTAAGAAAAAAGCAGACAAGGACATTATCTTCCAGTGGGTTTATATTAAGAGCTCTATAGGCATGGGCAAGGGAGTAACACGCTACACAGAGTATTCTTAAGGTCTCCATCTAGCGTGTTACTTATTTTTGAACAAAAGATTTTCAAATTAGAACAAGCTCCACTCATCTTTTTGTACTGTGCCTAGGTTTGAATTTTGGTTGAACAGTAAATTATCTAGGTCAACATTTATAGATTTAGTTCGAAGTTTCATCAAAACCAATCAATATAGTATTCAAGAATCTATTAGTATTGCTTTAGCGCTGC
>DATNQK010000425.1:0-2784 GCA_036704065.1 Stenomitos sp. | reverse complement strand
TGCGTACCAAGGGAGCTTGGACAAAGACTGGAATCGAGACGAGAAAGGCAGATCCCCCCCACACGGCCCAACTCAGCTTGGAGCCGATGTTAGGCCAGACTACCGTAGATCCGCTATCGGTACGAGATGAGGTGACAGATTTAGGAAGAGTAGTGAGTGCTGACAAGGTAGGGGGGCTTCATAATTTATGTACTTATGTCAAGATAACACGCCTTATCCCCCTTGGGGGGATATGAAAATAATGTTTCATGGCTGGAGGGGTCGAAGTAGGGTGGCCCTGTGGTTGTTTGGTTTTGGGGTGGCGGTAGGGAAGCCCCGAATTAGGCTGGTGCTGTGGATTTGAGAAATCTGGCTTGGGTGGATGCTCCTGGTAGGCAGAAGAGGCCCTTGACGCTACACTTTTAGGGTTAATGGCAACCATTGGAGAAGTATCTACTGTGGCGATCGCAGGTCTTCCAACGCTCGAATCATTTGTCTTTTATTTTGGGCTTGGCAATTTTGTGCCGTTGGTTTCTACGACAACTGCACCTGCTGTTGTGATTTGGCTCCAGGGCATCATCTTGGGAATGGTGCAGGGGATTACCGAATTTTTGCCGATTAGTAGTACGGCACACCTGCTCATTTTTTCGGACATTTTTGGTTGGAAAGATGTCTGGACCAAAGAGGCCACTGATGCAATCCAGTTTGGTAGCGTGATTGCGGTTGTGATGTATTTCTGGAAGGATATTCGCGAGGTTTTAAGTGGTGCGATCGCCGCTGTGCGCACCCAAGATTGGCAGCGAGAAGAGTGGAAGATTTTTCTGGGTATTGTGGTCGGTACCATTCCAGCCCTTATGGTGGGGTTCATTCTCAAGAAAGTCCTTAACATTTCCCTCGAGAGCCCCTTGCTCATTGCCATTATGGCGATCGTAATGTCCCTACTGTTGGCGTTGGCCGAAAAAGTCGGCAATCGCAAACGAGGCTTCGACTCGCTGCAAGTGCAAGATGGTTTCTTGGTAGGCATCGGTCAGATGATTGCCTTATTGCCAGGGGCTTCGCGCTCTGGCTCCACCCTCACAGCCGCTTTATTTTTGGGGTTAGAACGTAGCACTGCTGCGCGGTTTTCCTTCCTGTTGGGTCTCCCCGCATTGACGATCGCCACGTTAATTCAAGGCAAAGATGCGCTGCACCAACAAGAGATGGTGTTGCCCTTGCTCATCAGCACTGCATCTGCCTTTGTGTTTTCCTATATTTCGATTGCCTGGCTCTTGAAGTTTTTGCAGAACCACAATACTTGGGGCTTTATTTGGTACCGCATTGGCTTGGGTATTGCCCTGTTGGTTGCGATTGGCTTTGGCAAGCTGGCCATTTAGACTATGGGAGCTGCTAGCGGCGCTAATGCTTAGGATAGATTAAAGAAAACAGAGGTTATCCTGTCGCTCCATCTGCCAAAAGCCCTATGAGCCATTCGGCGACTCGTCCTGCCCGTATCAGTCAAGTCATTCCAGATTCTATTGCTGCAGAAGTCGGATTTGAGCCGGGGGATAGCCTCGTCTCAATTAATGGCCAGCCGCTGCGAGATTTAATCGATTATCAATTCCTGTGCGCGGATGAGTACCTAGAACTAGAGGTGCTGGATTGTCGCGGGATTCGTCACATCGTAGAAATTGAAAAAGACTACGACGAAAATCTAGGCTTAGAGTTTGAAAATGCCCTCTTCGATGGGTTGATCCAGTGCAACAATCGCTGTCCATTCTGCTTTATTGATCAGCAACCCCCTGGCAAACGGGACAGCCTGTACTTCAAAGACGATGACTATCGCCTCAGCTTTCTCTACGGCAGCTACTTAACCCTGACGAATTTGAGCGATCGCGAATGGCAGCGGATTGAAGCCCTACGCTTATCTCCGCTCTATGTCTCGGTGCATGCCACAGAGCCTGACCTGCGAATTCGGTTGCTAAAAAATCCTAGAGCGGGTCAGATCCTCGATCAGTTGCGATGGTTTCAGGCTCGTGCATTGCAAATTCATGCCCAGGTGGTGTTATGCCCTGATATCAATGATGGTCCCCACTTAGAGCGCACCATTCGTGATTTGGCCCAGTTTCACCACAGTGACATTCCAACCGTCTTGTCTGTGGCCATTGTTCCCGTAGGGCTCACGCGGTTTAGGCCCAACCTGGATGAGATTGCCCCGGTTTCCACTCAGAAGGCGCAAGACGTCATTGATCAAGTACAGGTTTTACAAGCAGAGTTTCAGCAGCGCTTTGGCTCTACGTTCGTGTGGTTGGCTGACGAGTGGTTCTTACTGGCCCGTCGTGAGTTGCCTTCAGCCGATCATTACGAGTCTTACCCGCAAATTGACAATGGTGTGGGGTCCATTCGCTTATTTTTGAGCCAGTTTGCCATAGCCGCGCGATCGCTGCCCTCATCTGTAACATCCCCACGTCGGTTGATATGGGTGGTAGGCAACACCGTAGAAATTGCGTTTGAGCCCATCGTGCAACGGCTGAACCAAATTCAAGGGCTAGAACTGCACATGGCAGCCCTGAGTAGCAGCTATTGGGGGCAGTCGATGACCGTCACCGGACTGATTACCGGAGCTGACATCATCGAAGCCCTTCAAGGTCAAGATTTGGGCGATGGATTGTTGATCCCATCTCTGATGCTGAAGCATGGATCAACCCAATTTTTGGATGATCAAACCCTCTCCGACGTGGCTGCAGCCTTAGGCTGTAAGGTTTATTTAGTGGGCGGCGGTCCCCAGGATTTAATTGAAGCGTGTTTAGCACCGTTGTGAGGCATTAC
>DATNQK010000424.1:0-16727 GCA_036704065.1 Stenomitos sp. | reverse complement strand
AACCATCGCCCAAGATGAAGCGAGTTGTGCCATTTTCGGCATGCCCCAGGAAGCCATTCAACTAGGCGCAGCTGGCGATATTTTACCAGATCACGCTATTCCTGAGTACCTTATTCGTCAAGCCACCCGAACTCTCTCCTAGAATGCAGCAGGCCTAATCATGTCGGATTTTACTAATTTCCTGACTGGGGCAAAACGAGCGAACGAGTGGAGGTACTCATGACCAATGAACGCCAGAAGCAAACTTACTACGGAGCCTTGAACCTGGCAAGTCAAACTTTTTGGCTTGAGGGCTACGAGAAGGGGAATTCCGAATCGACCCTAGCGTTTTTGCAGAGCCTGAAAGCACTACATCCTGAGTGCCGCATTGCAGTCATTTGGGATGGAGCAAGCCATCATCGTTCTCAAGCGGTCAAGAACTATCTCACCTTGGTGAATCAGGATTTAGAAGAGTCAAAGTGGAAACTAACTTGTCTTCGTTTTGCACCGAATGACCCACGGCAGAATCCGGATGAGGACGTATGGCTGCAAGCAAAGCGCTTTTTTTTTCGAGAGTTTTATCACTTGTGCAAGTCATTTTGGGCTCTGAAATTGGTTATTTGAGTTTGCCACACACTGCCAAATCTTCAGATTTCCCAAAGTGTTTATGTATGGCTCTTTTTCACAAGTCAATTAGGGCTGCCATAGCAGTCCTAAAGGTCAAGTAATCAGCATCTGTAATTATAAAGTTAGACGACTTGAAGCCAAGAAACTCCCTAGCAGAGTCCCATATACTCGATTTTTTACCTCAAAGAGTTAGTAAAAGATTCCAGAGATTAATATTTCAAGAAATATTCTCTCAGTTTTATAGCAGCCTGTAAATCACTAAAGTTGAATTAGAAAGAGAATTGCATTCGCAAGTTGCCTATGAAAACGGTTGGGTTGCTAGTGTAATTATTCGGATTGATAATTGCATAGAATCCAGGAACAAGTGCAACGTTATCGTTCACAGGATAAAAATACGTTGCTTCAATATCATACTGTGTTCCACCATTGCCCCCACCGGCAATTAAAAATCTTCGTCCTGCCAAAACATCAGAGGGAACGACAAAAGAAAGAGTGGCCTGTGCGCCTCGCTTACCTAAATCTGGCAACGCAAACCCAAACTGGATGGATTGATTATTGACATCTCCCTTTGGCCCTCGGACGGGAGTCAGATTGACGTTGCCATAGGTATAACGTCCAAACAGCCCAAATTTCTTAGTAACAGCCCAATCAAAGTTAAATTCGAATGTGTTGGCAGTTGCAGGTTTTAGCGGTCCACCATTGCCATCATCTGCCAAACCCCATAAAGGTAATCCTGCAGTACCGCCAATCAGGCCACCAAATACATTTGCTAAATTCGTTCGCGTATAGAGGAAGCGTAGATTAACCGCTTTAACTGGAGAATAGGTTACTTCCGTGGTTAGGGTATTGGTTCCATCAAACAGACCAAATTGCGGGTTTTCAGCGGAATTTAAAAAAGACGGAAGGAATTCGATACTTTGGCTAAGATATCCCAACCGGATTTGAACTTTTGGGCTGGGCGTCCAACTCAAGATCGCTCCTGCACCGCGTTTACTGGCATTTAGTAGTGGGCTGCCTATTGAGTCGAAACTGCTGGTGCCATTCAAAAAGAAGGTAAAACGATTGTTATCGAAGTAGCGGTAAAAATTGATCCGCGGCCCTACTACCATTTCTAAGTTTTTCGCGATGGGAAAGCTGTAGTTGAGTTCCCGAAGGACAAAATCTCCCACTCCATTTGTCGTGCCCGCAGTCTGATCAGTAAAGGGCGTCCCCCATGTGTTAAACAAACCTGCTGATGCAAAGGCGTTGGCTGGGGAATTACCTGTACCAGAGGCCAATTGCACGCGCAATAAATCTTTGCCCGTGAAAGAGGTGTTAAAGTTCAACCAGACCAAACCACTCATAGTGACATTGGGGTCATTATTCACAATGCGAAAGGCCGGTCTGCCGCCCACCCGATTGTCAGCAAGATTTCCTGTTAGCGCACTAAATGGAAGGATGCCATCAAAACCATCTGCCTTAAGTCCATTTCCCACTGCCGCACCAGTGACGTTAAAAAAGACGTTGCCTGTCAACTTAGTTGTGGTAGAAAACTGCTGTGCTTCTAAGGTCGCAGTTCTGGCTTCGAGTCCATCAACACGCCCTTTAAGAGTTGCTAGTTCAGCTTGAAATTCTACTTGCAGGGATTTGACAGTCTCGAGATCTTCTTTAGTGGCAAAGCGATCGCTGATTTGGTCGAGGCAAGCATTGAGGGCAGCAGCAAGTTCGTATCGTGTAGCCGCACGATTGCCACGAAACGTACCATCAGGATAGCCCGCGATGCAACCATACCGCTCAACAAGGGATTGTAAGGCTTGAAAGGCCCAATCGGTAGGTTGTACGTCGGATAACTGTGATACTGAAGTTACTTGAGATGCACCTTCTTCCGTGTCAAATAATGGTGATAAAAGAACGTTCGAAAACTGAGCTGTCGTTACTTCTTGTTCGTTAGTTTCTGCCCTAGCTACACCTTCAAGTAGAAATGCGAGCGCTGTGAATCCAATTAAAGCACCTGAAACACTGCGCAATGCTATTTTTGACATTGCTAATTGCTCCTCAAGCAACACACAAAAATGTAAGCGATTTTTGTCCTGACTAGGATTGAATTAAATCGATCATCAGGGGTGACTTACGTATATCAAAAAAAAACTTAAGTCGGAAGATTTAAAAGTTCGAAGAAAGTTCGAAAGTCAGAATACGATACAACTTTATTTCAGATTAGATAGCTTTTTCGCTCTACACACCTAAAAAGCACTAATTTGACTGTATTTCAGTATTTAAAGCAACAGTTTTTCGACCACTCCTAATTGCTTGAGGTTTTCTTTTTGCAAGGTAGTTAGTCCTGTCGCACGATCAATTTGAGTACCTTCATAGGGTCTAGGACTCTGTAAAATCCTGCCACACTGTCCCGTATCAACTTGCCAAAGACGAATGGTTTCATCTTGGCCACAACTCATCAGTGTGCGACCATCGGCGCTATATGCCACAGAACGAACCCAGCGGCTGTGACCCGAAAACACCTGTAAGCAACGCAATGTTTCGCTATCCCACAGCTTAATTAATCGATCCGCACCACAACTCGCAAAGGTTTTACCATCGGGAGCAAAAGCTACCGCTAATACCGGGCCGCAATGAGCGGCAAAGGCAGCATGGGGAGAGGCAGAGCAATTAAGATCCCAAAGCTTGAGGTGGCCGTCAGCACTCCCACTCACCATGATCAAGTGGATGGGACTGATATCACAACAACGAACCCAGCGAGCGCTATCGCTGAACGTTTTTTGGCAAAGTCCCATCGAGACATCCCAAATCTTTATGGTGCTATCGAGACTACAACTGGCGAGCATTCGCCCATCCCGACTCAAAGCTAAAGCCCAAATGCTTGCATCATGTCCGAGGAAGGTTCGCAGACATTGACCGCTATCAACTTCCCAACATTTGATTGTGCCATCTAAGCTACAACTGTATAGAAATTTACCATCGGTTCCGAAAATCACTGAATAAACCGGGCCAGTATGACCGCTGAGAGTATTACGAAGATCCCCTGTCGTAGAATCCCATAACTTAATCGACTTATCTTCGCTACCGCTGGCCAAGGTAGAGCCATCCGGGCTATAGGCAAGCGTCCATACCCAACTTGTATGGCCATTGAGACACCGCACCGGCTCTCCAGACACACTATCCCACAAACGAATCGTGCGGTCTTGACTACCACTCGCCAGTTGGGTACCGTCCGTATTGCCGACGATGCACCAAATACCGTTGCTATAGCCCTGAAAAGTTTTTAGACAATAACGGGTCTGCTTGTCCCACAGGCGCACGGATTGGTCTTCACTCCCACTGGCGAGCAATCCACCTTGCGGACTAAAAGCAATGGCCGAGATCCAACTGCCATGACCTTGTAATACACGCAGGCAGCGCTTTGTCTCAACGTGCCAGATGCGAATCGTACTGTCATCGCTGCCGCTTGCCAGCGTTTTGCTATCAGGACTGAAGGCGATGGACTGCGACCTTGCTTGGTGTCCTTGAAAGGTTGCGATTGAGTCTCCAGATGGCAGTGACCATAGACGAATGGCATGATCGCTACTGCTTGCTGCCAGCATAGTACCATCCGGACTGAGGGCGATCGACCAGATGGGAGTCTTGCCATGACCCAAACAGCCAATCTCCAGACCCGATAACACATCCCACAGTCGTATAGTTCCGTCAATACTGCCACTGACCAGTGTTGACTCTAACGATGGGTGTTTGCAAGATAGGGGCACAAAAGCAACTGATCGCACTTCACCTGTATGACCCGCTAAAACTCGAAGCAGCTCGCCCGTGCCAACCGACCAAACTCGCACCATCCCATCTTCACTGCCAGTCGCCAACCAGTCACCTTCAGGACTGAAGGCGACCGCAAACACCCGATCATTAAAGCCCTCGAATCGTCGGATACACTTCCCCGTGGTGGCATCCCACAAATAAACTGCACGGTTAGCACCACTTGCAATAGATAGACCATCAGGACTAAAAGCCACTGACCAAATCCAGCCTTCATCGATGCGGCAAGAAAAGCACCGTTTACCATCTGCGACTTGCCAAACATGCAGTTCATGATTGATGTCTCCGGCCACCAAGTACCGATCATCAGGGCTAAACGCTAGAGATAAAATTTGGCCACAGGTTTGCGTAAAAACAGATTGTGCTAAATCAGCGCCTTGAAAATTAAACCGATATAGATGGTGCCGAACCAGATAAGCTTGCCACACAGCCAATTCAGAAAAATCCCAGTCCTGCAAGCGATCTGAAATTTGAGCTAATAAATTTAATAAATTACCTGCCACATATCCAGACGCTCGAGGCAATTGTCGGCGTAAGGTGACGAGAATGGCTTGGAAGTACCCCAACAATTTCTTATTTGCATAGCAGGCTTGCAAGCGTTTTAGGATCGGTTGCAGAATGAATTTGACTTGCGCTTCTCGAATGTAGTCTCGCGCTTGGGCTTTCATAAGGGCATGACTAGCGAACAGGCCAAAGGAAAAGGAAGAAGCCACTGGAGCGTCCGACGGTTGAGCACTATTGGATTCAGCGACAAACCGATCAAAAATGTTACAAAACTCGTCGATCAATCGTTCTGTTATGAATTCCATGACGACGGGCTGCAAGGTGAACTGAGGCGAACAATCGGAACCGCCAAGGGGAGATTGCTCACCAGTTGGAGGGAGAATTGTCTCAATGAGCGATCGCCGTTCCAGGGCCGTCAACACTTCGATCACAGCAGTTAAGGTGCAACGAGGGTGTAAGTTGTCCCATAACGTTTTTAAAGAAATTGGCTCGCGTTCGATCGCCAACCAATAGATTGACTGACATTCTAGGTCAGACAGACGACGAACCTGCTCATCCAGTAAATTACGCAGATCCCCAAATACGCAGGATTCATTTTTCAGCATGTCTAAAAAGGTGTCGAGGTTTCCCGCGAAGCAATCTCGAACCACTGAGGCAACCATTTTGAGCGCTAAGGGATTTCCAGCATAGCGAGCATTCAGCGCTTTCCATGCAATCTGAGAGCCCGTGAAATAACCTTTCTCCTGTAAAATCGCCCGCATGGAACCTGGAGACAATCCTGTTAAGGTCAGTGATCGAATAGGCCAGTCCATTCCTTCACGCAGGGCAAATCCCTTGGGTTTTTCTCGGCTGGTCAGAATGATCGTACTTTGATGGGGAGTGTCGCCCAAGCATCCCAACAACTGACCGTAGCCACCGTAGCCCTTTTGATAATCACCTTGAAGATCACCGGAGCGCAGAACAGTTTCAATATTGTCGAGAACGAGCAAACAGCGGCGGACGCGTAAATGGTTCAAGAGTTGCAACAGTTGATCTTTCAAAGGTGCCGACACAGGTGTGGGAGTGGAAGAGGAAAGAACGGCCAGTATGTCGGCAAGCAAGACTTCAGTCGTCGGAGCATTCCGCAGCGATCGCCAAACGATGACATCGAATCGAGATTCTAGGCGTTGGGCAACCTTAACTGACAGACTCGTTTTGCCAATGCCTCCCATGCCAAAGATACCGATCAGTCGGCAGCGATCACGCTCGATCCACCCTTCTAAACAGTCAAGTTCTGTCGTGCGACCTTGAAAGGATGTCACATCTACCGCTTCGCCCCAATCGGTCGCAACTTCTTTTGCGGGTTCGGACTTGATGATTAGAGGAGGAATGGTTTCAGACTCTAAGACCTCCCTAACTTTGCGCGACAAAATAGATTGAGCATTGCTTTTTGTGATTTTCACCCCAAACGCTTGGCTAAGGGAGCGCCAAAGTTGCGAACCCGTCTGCTTTATGTATCCCACCTCATAACCGACAGATGTCGCGATTTCTTGATAAGACCGCTCGATCCAGACTTGCTCTAGAACTTTAAGTTGTAGCTTGCTCAGTTGAGATTCGCCTAAAACCTTCTCTACCAAGTCGATAACTGATTCAACATCCATTGACATCACTCACAAAGGTTCGTCAAGAGTGCTTAAAAGCTCTATCCTATGGGTCTTCTGTAATACACTTTGTGGCGTGAGCAACATTTTTTTCTGACTACAGAAAAGAAAATACCTTTGTGTAACCTTTCTATCACTTTGAAGGATTCAAGATTGGGAATCAGTCTGATAAACTTTGCTTCCATCTAATGCAATTGCCTATCCAACTCAAACGCCAAGCGGTAAGCAATTCTATATCATGGCCTCGAGGCCACCAGGACTGAATGTGCTCCCCCTACGGTTATGAGAAGCAGAAACGCTTGTTCTTGAGGTGAGTGTCTATGAATCAGAAATCTTCGCTTTACATCCCACGCCGCCGAATCTTGCAGGGAATTCTTGCGACTGCTGCCTTTAGTGCTGCTACCAAATTGTCTGGATGCAGTTCTGCCTCAGATTCAAGTGGAGGAGATACGAGCGGTAAGCCCTTGGTCATTGGCTTTCTGTATGTCGGCGCTAAAGATGATTACGGCTTCAATCAAGCCCATGCAGAAGGGGCAGCGGCTATAGCAAAGCTACCGGGGGTAAAAGTAGTCGAACAAGCCAATGTGCCAGAAACAACAGAAGCCCAAGAAGCCATGCGGAATATGATTGAAGAAGATGGAGCTACCGTTCTGTTCCCTACTTCTTTCGGGTACTTTGATCCTCATATCCTAAAGCTAGCGGCAGACTATCCTAACGTTCAGTTCTTCCATTACGGTGCCCTGTACCAGGAAGGAAAGTCTCCAAAGAATATCGGCAGTTACTTTGGAGATGTTGATGAAGCACAGTACATTGCAGGGCAGGTCGCAGCTTTAACCTCAAAAAAAGGAAAACTTGGCTTTGTCGCTGCCAAACCCATTACCCCCGTCCTGCGCAATCTCAATAGCTTTATTCTTGGAGCGCGGAGCGTCAAGCCAAATATCTCAATGCAGGTTATTTTTACGGGAGATTGGTCCCTTCCGGTGAAAGAAGCAGAAGCCACTAATAGCTTGGCGGATCAAGGGGTTGATGTCGTGAGTATGCATATTGACAGCCCCAAAGTTGTGGTGGAAACCGCTGAGAAGCGGGGAATTTATTCCTCTGGATTCCACGCCGTCCAAGCCAATCTTGCACCCAAAGGGTATTTAACTGGCACTGCCTGGGATTTTCCCAGTGTTTATGCTCAGTATGTTGCCATGCTGCAAAGCGGCAAGACACTGATGAATGATGGTATTTCCCACCTGATTCGGGGGGGGCTCAAGGAAAAGTTCGTCAAGTTAGCTCCCTTTGGTCCAGCAGTTTTAGCCGCCACGAAAACGGAGGCTGAGACTTCGATGACGAAAGCCCTGCAAGGACAATTGGCTGTCTATAAGGGTGCGATTAAAGACAACAGCGGTAAAGTTGAGATTCCCGCTGGCGAAACCATAAAGGTTACTGATGCAAAGCTTGATGGTATGAGTTGGTTGGCTGAAGGGGTAATAGGAACAGTAGGAGGATAGCAAATGACCATCTTCCGTGAACGTTGGGGACGCAACCTCGAAGCAATCTGCATTCCCGTGGGGGCTTTGATATTTTCTTTGATGCTGTTTGGGATGTTCTGCGCCCTTGCAGGCGCAAATCCCTTTGGTGTTTACGAGTCGATTTATAAAGCGGCTTTTGGCAGCAGTCGCGCCTGGCAAAATACACTCATCCGAGCTGCTCCCCTCATGTTGACTGCTTTGTGTACTTTACTTCCGGCCCATTTGGGCTTGACAATTATCGGCAACGAGGGGGCTTTGGTCGTAGGTGGGTTGGGCGCGATCGCCGCTGGTTTAGCTCTCCAAGGCACAGTTCCGTTGATTGTCCAGATTGGGATGGTGGTTGCAGGTCTTATCTGCGGAGGCATCTGGATTGGGTTTGTGGGCTTTCTGCGCCACTATCGCGGCGTAAATGAAACCATCAGTAGTCTACTGATGAATTACATCGCGATCGCCCTTCTCAACCATCTTGTGGGTGGCCCTTGGCGCGATCCAAGTTCCCTGAATAAGCCTTCTAGCTACCCCATTGCCAATGTGGATATGCTCGGAACCCTACCTGGCACGCGAGTCCACTACGGTTTGGTCTATGGCATCATCGCTTGCATTATTGCCTATATCCTGATTCGGCGAACTTCCTTTGGATTCGCTGCTCGGACGGCAGGGGGCAACATTCGTGCGGCGCGGGTAGCCGGATTGCCCGTGGGCAAACTCACCTTAATCATTTGCTTTCTGGCTGGTTCTTGTGCGGGACTTGCTGGCATGGTGGAGGTCGCAGCCGTTCACGGTCGCGCCAATGAATCATTGAATGCGAATTATGGCTATAGCGGCATTTTGGTCGCATTCATTGCCCGTCAAAATCCCCTTGCGGCAACCGCAATCTCCGTGCTGCTTGGAGGCATCTTGGCCAGTGGTGGGATATTGCAAAGAGCCCATAACTTACCCGATGCATCCGTTTTGGTCTTCCAAGGACTGGTGTTCTTGGTGGTGATGTATAGCGAATCCCTATACGGTCGGTTTTCTATTTTCAAAGAAAGAACTGCCCAACTCAGTTCTCGTCGGACCGCTGGCACAGCCTCGGTCTAATCCCCAACTTTCGTCCAATGAGCAAGTGCAACGCAATTTCAAGTCCAACTCAGGAGTAAAAGGATGGCCAATGAAGCACTCGGATGGGTCGGCGTACCCTTAGCCATTGTGGCCGGTATGATGCGGGGTGGCACCCCTTTCTTATTCGTTAGCTTGGGAGAATGCCTCACAGAAAAAAGTGGCAAAATTAACCTCGGCCTTGAAGGGACACTCCTTTCGGGTGCCATGAGTGCCTATGCCATAAGCTACCTCACCCAATCGCCTTGGTTGGGCGTTCTAGCGGCAGGTGGCGCTGGAATGGTTTTAGGCTTCATTCATGCTTGGTTAACCCAACAGCCCAAAGTCAACGACGTGGCTGTTGGCATCGCGATGATTATCTTTGGCAGCGGTCTTGCTTTCTTCTTAGGTAAACCGTTCATTCAACCCGCTGCACCCCAACTGCCTACCCTCGCCTTAGGCAGTTGGAGCAGTAACACAGCGATTCAAGAGGCGTTAAAAATCAGTCCTCTATTTATTTTGGGGGTCGCTTTGGCCCCTATCCTGACCTGGTTTTTTAAGTCAACCCGATGGGGATTGGTGGTTCGCGCCGTGGGCGATAGTCCCGATGCGGCCCGTGCGATGGGTATTTCGATCCCTAAGGTTCGCATGTTGGCAATCATGACAGGCAGCTTTCTGGCAGGCATTGGCGGGGCTTCTCTCTCGCTGTATTACCCTGGCATTTGGAGCGAGCGTATTTCTAGCGGACAAGGGCTGATGGCCGTTGCCCTTGTGATTTTTGCCCGATGGCAGCCCCTTCAGTGCCTCTACGCCTCTTTTCTGTTTGGCGGCGCTCAGGCGTTAGGGCCTGCTTTACAATCTGTTGGCATTACCCAGGGCTACTACTTATTTAATGCTGCACCGTACGTCCTCACGCTGCTAATTATGATTGTCACTTGTTCCCCGAACCGAAGAATATCCGGTGCACCAGGTGCTTTAGGAACCACGAGTTAAGGATTTTTGGTTGCGAGGAAAAAATGGTCATGACTATCCCTGCCTTACCCCTTGCCGTAAATGGCACCCTTATGCGTGGCTTGGCTCTCAATACGAATCTCTTGGCTGTGGGGGCAACTTTCCTCCGCGAGACCACAACCGAAGCAACGTATCGTCTTTGGTCCATCGATGATTGCTATCCAGCCATGCAACGGGTTAGTCAAGGCGGCGCGGCGATCGCCGTTGAAGTTTGGCAAGTGCCGACTGTCGGACTGGGCACTGTGTTAAGCCAAGAACCACCTGGGCTGTGTGTTGGAAAAGTTCACCTGATGGATGGCGAAATCGTTTTTGGGGTACTTGGCGAGGGAATCCTCTGCGAAAACCAACGAGATATTACCGCCTGGGGTGGATGGCGAGCCTATATTCACTCTGTTGTCCAGAACGACACTCCTTCAATACTTGCATCTGAGATCTAATCGCATAAAGGGTTTGCTATGCAGCACTATGTCGCCTCCAGCCCCTATCCCTACCCCTTCGATGGAGATTTACGCCCCGACAATACAGCCCTGATTGTCATCGATATGCAGACTGATTTTTGTGGGATTGGGGGGTATGTTGACCGCATGGGTTATGACCTCAGTCTCACCCGCGCCCCCATCGAACCCATCCGCCAGGTCTTGACTGCGTTTCGCGCTGGTGGCTTTCATGTCATCCATACCCGCGAAGGCCATCGCCCAGACTTGTCTGATTTACCTGCTAATAAACGTTGGCGATCGCAGCAGATTGGGGCAGGCATTGGGGATCCTGGCCCCTGTGGCAAAATTTTAGTCCGAGGCGAACCAGGATGGGAGATTATTCCTGAACTTGCACCCCTGCCGGGAGAACCGATCATCGATAAACCAGGGAAAGGGTCATTTTATGCAACGGATTTGGATTTAATTCTCCAAGGCAAAGGGATTCGAAATATTGTACTCACCGGAATCACTACCGATGTTTGCGTGCACACAACCATGCGGGATGCCAATGATCGCGGTTATGAATGCCTGTTGCTGACCGATTGCACGGGTGCAACCGACTATGGCAATTACCTAGCCGCCCTCAAAATGATCGAAATGCAAGGGGGTGTTTTTGGCGCGATCGCCCCCTCTAGCGCCCTACTCAATACCTTACAAGCGACCAGACCGTCGGAATACTCGGTTTCGTGACTGTAGATTGCCCTCTAGGAGCGATGACATGGATTCTGTAATGACGGCTCAAATCACCACCGAACTTAACTCTCCTCCCGATCTCGAAGTTGTGCGGATGACTAAGCGCTTCGGTAGCCTTACCGCACTCGAAGAAATGTCCATGCATTTGAAACCCGGTACCTTTCACGCTTTGTTAGGAGAAAATGGGGCGGGCAAAAGTACGCTCGTCAAATGCATCATGGGGTTCTATCGGCCAGATCGTGGAGATGTCCTCATTAATCGCCAATCCCGCGAAATAGCCAGCCCGCGCGATGCACACTCATACGGCATCGGAATGGTTTACCAACACTTCACCTCTGTTCCGGCCATGACCGTGGCAGAAAACTTAATCCTTTCTCGTTACGATACTCCCAATCTCATCAACTGGAAGGAATCGTTGCAAGAACTGGAAGCCTTCATGGCAAACGCACCGTTTCAAGTGCCCTTAACCTCCCCAGTGTCTCAATTAGCAGCGGGCCAAAAGCAAAAGCTAGAGATCTTGAAGCAAATCTATCTCAAAGCTCGAATTCTGATTCTTGACGAACCTACCTCTGTACTCACCCCCCAAGAAGCGGACGAAGTCTTGGGCTTATTGCGTGATGCCGTCGTACAGGGACGCCTGAGCGTGTTGATTATCAGTCACAAATTTCGTGAAGTCACGGCCTTTTGCGATGAGATCACGGTTTTGCGTAAAGGCAAATTTGCCGGATCTGGCGCTGTCAAAGACCTATCGATTGCCGATATGTCAGAAATGATGATGGGAGAGCGACGCGAACCCGTTCCCGTACAGAAAACATCCCACCCAAATCCAGCACCGATCCTGCAAATGCATGCTCTCCATGCACAAAAGGACAATGGAACTGAGGCGCTCAAAGGCATTAATTTGACCTTAAGCAGCGGCGAAATTATTGGCATTGCTGGGATCTCTGGAAACGGTCAGCGGGAACTGGTCGAAGTGCTGGCTGGACAACGCCCAGCATCCCAAGGGGAGATTTTAGTCAAAGGTGAGACTTACCGCGCCACCCGAGCAGAAATGTACCGCCATTGTGTTTTCGTGTTGCCGGAGGAACCCCTTCGCAATGCCTGCGTACCACACATGAGCGTTGCCGAAAATCTCGCCCTGAGAACCTTTGATCGTCCCCCGCAGGCAAAAGCAGGCATCTGGCTCATGCTTGGGGCAATTCGTCAGATGGCATTAGGGTTGATCGATTCCTTCAAAATCAAAACACCTTCGGCAGAAACCCCTGTCGGTCACTTATCTGGTGGTAACGTACAGCGCACGGTTCTCGCTCGAGAACTTTCTGGCGATCGCATTCAACTCCTGATTGCAGCGAATCCATGTTTTGGGTTAGATTTTGCCGCCGTAGAGGACATTCATGGTCAATTGCTAGCCGCTCGCAATCGTGGGGTTGCAGTGCTATTGGTGAGCGAAGATTTGGACGAACTGCTCAAATTGGCTGATCGGATTATCGTGATTAGCGAAGGTAAATTTGTGTACGACAGCGAAATTGCCTCAGCCGATTTCGCCATGATCGGTCGCAGCATGGCAGGTCACTGATGCAATCCCCCTTCATACTCGGGAACTTATTTGAAATCGAAAGCTGCCAAGATACTTTGCCTTGGCAACCCTTTCGCGACGGCGTCGAAATTTACCCTCTCTACAGCGATGGCGAATTTGGCTCATCCGCTGCACTGCTACGCTATCAGCCAGGCGCGAGAATTCCAAGACATGAACACCAAGGATTTGAGCACATTATCATTCTTAGTGGCGCTCAAAGCGATTTTTACGGAGAGTACAATGCCGGAACCTTGGTGATAAACCCGCCTTCTAGCAACCATCAAGTGGTTAGCCAAGGCGGATGTATTGTCCTCATCATTTGGGAAAAACCCGTTCACCTATGGCAATAATTGCAGCGAAACCCTACGAGTACAAGTTGCCGACTCCCGGCTGCTTGGCATTGGTCATCATTGACATGCAAAGAGATTTTTTAGAACCGGGTGGTTTTGGTGCAATGTTAGGCAATGACACCAGTCGTCTGCAAGCCGTTGTACCCACAATTAAGACTTTGCTGGAGGCGTTCCGCGCTAGGCAGTGGCCGATTATCCATACCCTAGAGTGTCATCACCCCGATCTCTCAGATTGCCCTCCAAGTAAACTCAAACGCGGACGCAGTAACCCAACCATTGGCGATCTGGGGCCGATGGGACGCATTTTAATTGCAGGAGAGCCAGGAAATGCAATCATCCCCGAACTAGCTCCGCTTGGGAACGAAATCGCGATCCAAAAGCCTGGCAAGGGGGCGTTCTATCAGACGAATTTAGACGCTCAACTCCAAGCTCGAAATATTACTCACCTCATTCTGACAGGAGTAACCACCGAAGTCTGTGTCCAAACCACAATGCGAGAAGCAAATGATCGTGGGTATGAGTGCTTATTGGTTGAAGATGCGACAGAAAGTTACTTCCCAGAATTTAAGCAAGCCACCCTGGAGATGGTGCGTGCTCAAGGCGGAATTGTAGGTTGGACAAGCACGGTCGCAAACATTTTGCAAGGATTGAGCGAAGCCGCATCATAATTCTTTGCTCTGACCTGCTGAAAATGTGCGAACTCAGGAGAATCAGTACTCTATGCTATAGAAGCGCTCCAGCCACCTCATTCTGGGTAACTATCCTGTATGGCTCATGCAACAAACTCATCGGCGTCCGCTTCACTAAAAGCCATCCGCAGCGCTTTCTTAGATTTTGTTGACGATCCTTTCTATGTTCCACCAGACCAAAGCGCTCGCTATATCCCGGATGGATTGTTGGTGCTGGAAAACGGCAAGATCCACGCGTTGGGAACCTATGCAGATCTTGTAGAGGAGTATGGTGGGATTCCGACCACTCACTATCCAGGGCATATTACCGTCCCTGGATTTGTCGATACCCACATCCATTTTCCCCAAACCGAAATGATGGCCGCTTTCGGCGAGCAACTTTTAGAGTGGCTGGAGAGATACACCTTCCCTACAGAAAGAAAATTTGCAGATAAAACCTATGCGGATAAAGTCGCCAACATTTTTCTGGATGAACTACTACGCAATGGAACAACGACGGCCTTAGTCTTTGCGGCTGTATTTCCTCAATCTGTAGATGCCCTTTTTGAAGCCGCCGAGCAGCGCAATCTTTGCATGATTGCGGGAAAAGTGATGATGGACCGCAATGCTCCAGATTTTTTATGCGATACAGAGGAAACAAGCTATCACGACACAAAAGTCTTGATTCAGAAGTGGCATGGCAGAGGCCGCCTGCGGTATGCCGTAACTCCTCGGTTTGCCATTACCTCGACAGAAGGGCAACTGCAACGGGCGGGTCAATTGCTGCGCGAATTTCCTGATGTCTACCTACACACTCATCTTTCTGAAAATGTAAATGAAGTCGCGCAAGTTAAAGCACTGTTTCCAGATTGCGAGGGGTATCTCGATGCTTATGATCGTGCTGGCTTGGTGACGAATCGTTCGGTCTTTGCCCATGGCATACACTTAACCGATGCAGAATTTCAAAGGCTCTCGGAAGCAGACGCGGCGATCGCATTCTGCCCGACTTCAAATCTGTTCTTGGGAAGCGGTTTATTTAAGATCGAACAGGCAAAATCAACGCAGTATCCCGTCAAATTGGGGATGGGCACGGATATTGGGGCTGGAACCAGTTTTTCTATGCTGCAAACCGCAAATGAGGCTTATAAAGTCGCACAACTGCGATCGCAGAAATTGTCACCCTTTCAAGGGTTGTTTCTCGCAACCTTAGGAGGCGCTAGGGCCTTGTCTTTAGAGGATCGCATCGGGAACTTTGAAGTGGGCAAAGAAGCCGATTTTGTCGTGCTCGATCCCTGTGCAACACCCCTGATGGCGTTTCGCAATGGGGCTTTGCCTGCAACAACTCTCGATGAGATTGCAGATCGCATGTTTTCGTTGATGATGATGGGAGATGATCGCAGTGTGCGTGCGACTTACATTTTGGGCAATGTGGCCTACAGTCGCAACTAACGCCGAAAATACTTGATTTTCAAGGGTGTTGAATCGCGAAATCAGTGCGGAGGTGAGAGTTGATGGAGATTCCCTAAATTTTGGACTCTTCTAAATTTCGAGAAAGGGGATCTCCAGCTTTTACCCCGCGAGCACCCAAGTCCTAAATTGATAGATTTTGCATGAAAACATTAGCGGTCCGAAACATTCATACCCTCGTCACAATGGACGAGCATCGCCGCGAAATCCGAAACGGTGCGTTGTGGATTGGAGATAACGAAATCTTGCGTGTAGGAACCACAGCAGATTTCCCCGAAGAAGCCGATGAAACCCTTGACTTGCAGGATCGTTTTATTGTTATGCCAGGGTTGGTGAACGTTCACCATCATTTTTTTCAAACCCTGACCCGCGCCATTCCTGATGCACAAAACGGTGACTTATTCGCTTGGTTAAACGTGCTCTTCCCAATCTGGAGTAAGTTGGATGCAACAGGATTGTACATCAGCTCACAAATGGCCGCTGCCGAACTCATTCTGTCAGGATGCACCACGGCAAGCGACCACCACTACCTATTCCCGAATGATTGCACCTTAGACGCCCAAATTCGAGCTGTAACGGAGATAGGGCTGCGCTTCCATGCCTGTCGTGGCTCCCTGAGTAAAGGACAGAACTTAGGGGGATTACCGCCTGATAAGTTAATCGAAGTGGAAACAGACATTTTGGCAGACAGTCAGCGGTTAATTGAGCGATACCACGATATGACTCGCCATTCCATGCTCCGCATCGCCCTTGCGCCTTGCTCTCCCTTTACGGTCTCCACGGATTTAATGCGAGAATCGGCGGCTCTAGCACGATCTTATCCAGGTGTACGGCTCCATACCCACCTCGCCGAAAATCAGTCCGATGTGGAATACAGCTTGGCCCATTTCAACCTGACGCCCAGTGAGTATGCCGCATCGGTTGGCTGGTTGGGAGATGACGTTTGGCATGCCCACTGTGTTCACTTGAGTGACGATGCCCTCCATTTGTTTTCTAAAACAGGAACGGGGGTTGCCCATTGTCCCTGTAGTAATTTTCGCTTAGCAAGTGGAATTGCGCCCGTCCGCAAGATGCTGCAATTAGGTGTTCCTGTGGGTTTAGGGGTAGACGGAGCAGCCTCAAACGATGCTACCAATCTCCTACACGAAGCCAGGATGGCAATGTTGGCCGCTCGGGTTAAAGACTGTGAGGCTTCAGCCATGACTGCACGTACTGCCTTGGAACTTGCAACCCTTGGCGGGGCAAAGGTCTTGGGTCGGGATGATATTGGATCTTTAGCGCCTGGTAAAGCCGCAGACTTTATCGCGTTTGATATTGATCGCCCTCAGTTTGCGGGTGCCC